>JAJRYW010000033.1 GCA_024275555.1 Calditrichota bacterium
CATCGAGATACACCATTTCGGTTCGGGCATCTGATCCCAAATTCGCTTTAATATAGGCAGTTCTTTAATTGCCACCCGGCCGGCGACAATCATCAGATCGCATTGCCGGGGGGTAAAGCGGATCGCCTCTGCACCAAAACGCGCCAGGTCGTAGCGGGAGGCTAAGGTGGCCATCAATTCAATACCGCAGCAAGCAGTTCCAAAAGGCATTGGCCATAAGGAGTTCTTGCGGGCCCAATTGACTAGCTTATCCAGCCGGGTGGTGGTAAAACTCTTGCCCTGCAACATGTCCGTAGCCATTGAATCCTCCAAAAAAAGTTGGTCAGCGCTCAATTGTTGTTTCGCTATTTAAACAGGGCCTAAAGTAAACGATTTTAGCATAAAATCAAATAAGAAATTAGTTTTTCACACCCGGGTCCGCCATTTTTCTAAGGTAGCGGTTGACTTGCCGATATAAAGATTTATCTTTGCCAGCGCACCGGGGGAATCGGCTATATTATAAAGGAAAGAGCTGTGAATGATATTTTTCAGAAAACCGTCAATAAATCCAAAGTTGATGAGCAAGGACGCCAATACGTTCAGGTTAAGCATGGCGGAAAATTGTTGCGGGTCGATCCGGCGCTGAACACGGCCGAGCTGAAGCTGGTGAAACAATTCGACAACCGCTTTTTTACCGGATTGCAGAAGATCACCCTGGAAGATTTGCAGATCATCCAATCCTGCGGGGCGGTGCTGATGCTCCGCAACCCGGCCGGGAGCGGTCAGTTATTAGGCGTTTCCCAGGTTTTGCTCAGTTCCATCCCGAAACAGGAAGTGCGGCCCGGAGAAGCCTTCAGCTACGGCGCGGTCGGGCCCGGGTATGGGCAGGTGTTATATAAAGCGCAGGAAGTCATCGCCCGGGAAGCCCGCAAAGAGCGCATCCGCGCCACGGTGCGCCTGGAAGACACCATCTCCATTCGCTCGCTGATGAAAGCCGGATATCGCATCCACGGGTACGACCCTACCCGCTATGGCCTGCGGGAACAAGGCGGGGCGCGGCTGGTCATGGAAAAAGACCTGATCAACGAACAGTTTCCTTTTGAGCCCCACCAACAACAGCAATGGGTGCAGGAGGGAATCATCCGCATGGTCACCCCGGAATTCACCGCTCAAAAGCTGATCGGGGAAATGCCGCTGAAAACAGGACTGTGGGTGCGCAATGAAGAGGGCTACGACGCCTTTGTTCACCGGCAGGTGGAAACGCTTCTCAGCGGCGGTTATGTGGGAGTGGGGCTGCTGCAGAAAGGCGAATGTTTTGCCGAGGATGACCCGGCGCTAAAACTGCTGGTTTTCCAGCGCGCCGACACCCCGCCGGCGGTTGATCGATTATCTTTTCCGGTACAGGTAACTTCCGAGTACGGTAAACTGCGTGAAGTAATCGTCTCCTACACGCCGGAGAATGCCCAAATCCGGGCGGAATACGCCATCAACGATGTTGCCAGAAAAAATGTGGAAAATATCGACCCAATCGCATTTAAAGATGAATACAATTTGTTTGTCGGCACCCTGGTTGACCTGGGCGTAAAAGTGGTGCATACCAACGCCATCGGCAAAGGGGGGAAATCCGCTATTTTTACCCGCGACCCGGCCTTTGTTTTTGGGGACGCCATCGTCTTAGGCCGCCTGAAGCAGGAACAGCGCCATTATGAGACCGAGGGAATGCGTCAGATCAGCCTGGGCCATTTGATGAAAGACCTCACCGATGACGATCAGGCGTTTTTAGAAGGAGGGGATATTGTATTTATCGGGGAAAAGCGGGCCGCCGTCGGGTTGGGGCAGCGAACCAGCCCGGCCGGACTGCGCAAGCTGCAGTTGGCCTTTCCGGATTACAGCTTCGTGGCCGTCCCGCATGACGATTTGCACCTGGATGTGCTCTTTACCATGTTAGGCCCCCAAAAATGCCTGGCCGATATCACCCGGCTGCCGCAAACATTTTTACAGTTTTTACGCAACGAAGGTTTTACCATTGTCGAAGCGGACCCCCGCGAACAACCCGGCCTGGGGTGCAATGTGGTGGCCCTGGGAGCAAACCGGGTGCTGGCAGTCAAAGAAAACGCGGCGACTAATCAGCGTATCCGCGAGCATGGGGTGGAGGTGGTGGAAGTGAGCATGCCCAATATCGTCAAGTGGGGCGGCGGCCCGCGCTGCATGACCTGCCCAACCCACCGGGAAAATCCGTGACCGGCTCTATTCAAACGGCCTAAAAATATCCGGCGCCGCAGAAAGATGCACAAACCCGGGAAAATGGATTTTTTTTCTTGACAGGTATAAGATTATGCTCTATATTTGGCGCTCGATTTTAATGGATGGGCCCATAGCTCAGCTGGTAGAGCACCGGACTTTTAATCCGTTGGTCGCAGGTTCGATCCCTGCTGGGCTCACATTCTTTAGCTTGACCAGATAAGCCTGTTTCTGCGGATTCAGGCTTATCTTTTATTATTAACTCCACTTTGGCGAAGCCGCCGCTTCACGGCGATCTTCCGGCTGGTTTATGGGGAAACAGGGGGATAAAAACGCTGAATTGCGGAAAATTCCATATAGCTTTCAACCTGTAATTCGCATTATTAGCCACTTTCGGGCTCTTATTCGACAATCTTTTGTCGATTGAGACCCCGAAAGGGGCTATTACACATTGAGCTGACTTTTCCCTTTATTTTTGATTCTGATTTGTGTAAAATTGTCACTCAGGAACATAACCCCCGGTTTGGTGTAGTATTTTACACAAAGCCATAGCAAGGGAGGCTGTATGAAACGTTTCTTCGCTGTATTGATGATCTTGTTGCCGCTGGTTACGTTTGCCCAGTTAAAGCAACAGGCCGAGCCGGTTGATATTGGCCAGGCGATTATAAAACCCGGGGCCGGCTTGCTGATGGGTATACTCAACCCGGAGAAGTTCCACATGAGCCATTCTTTCTCGACTTCTTTTATGAGCGGCGGGGCCGGCAGCGCCATGGTCAACAGCTATATGAATACAATTCAGTACCAGATCAGTGCACCGCTGATGCTGCGTTTAAACGTGGGGTTGATGAGTTCGCCTTATAACTCATTCAACAAAAAACTTCCTGCGTTGAACTCCACCCAGTTTTTTGGCAGCGCCGAATTGCAATATCGTCCCTCAAAAAACACCCTGCTGCACCTGGGTATTTCCACATTCCCAACCGGCAGCTATTATTACTCACCCTACCGGTATTGAGTGATGAGCATCGACAAGGAGTTGGTATAGTTTGGCAAGACGGACGCGACGCAATCTCTCGGATCCCCGCATCAAAAAAATTATTAAACAACCGGCCGGGAGCGCTGCTCCACGCAGAAAGCCGGCGCGGTCTCGATCAAAGGATCAAAGCGCTTTTTTTACTTCCTCGGTGGCAGCGCTGCTGCTGATTCTGCTGGTCGTTACCCTGGGATACCTGTTCCGGCAGCCATTGATGAAAGAATGGCAAACCCTGAGCGATTATTGGAACCGCGCTCCGGAGAGGAAGTCTGTAGCTCAACAAGCGCCGCCGCCGGAGAAAAATGCGCCGCTCTCCCCCACCCCATCCAGCCAAACCGAAACGCCGCCGCCGGAATCTCCCCCGCCAGCAACGCGGAGAATCCAGGTGGAAGTGCTGAATGGTTGTGGTGTGGCCGGATTAGCCAAAGAAGTAACAAAGTACCTGCGCAAACAAAATATTGATGTGGTCGGCAGCGGCAATTACAAAAATTTTGCCGTGGAAAAGAGTTTTATCCTGGATCGCATCGGAAATCCGGAGCGCTCCGGGCAGGCGGCTAAACTATTGGGGATTCCGGCCGAACAGATTGTAAAACGTATCGCCCCGGAATTACAATTAGACGTCACCATTGTTATTGGAAAAGATTATAAATCACTGGAACCCTTTTTAACAAAGAGGTAATATGAGCGACATGGATTTGGCAACGAAGATCGCCCAACTGGCCCTGAGTAAAAAAGGATATGATATCCGCATCCTGGATTTACGCGGGCTTACGGATGTGGCCGATTACTTCGTATTAGTCAGCGGGGAATCGGATATGCATGTAAAAACCCTGGCAGACTTTATTGAACGGGAACTTAAGGATGAACGAATCCGGCCCTGGCACAAAGAGGGATACATTCAGCGCAATTGGGTTCTGTTGGATTATGTAGATACGGTGGTGCATATTTTTCGCGAGGAAACCCGCCAGTATTACGGATTAGAACGCCTCTGGGCAGACGCAAAAGTAACGGAAGTGGAAGACGATGCTCCAATTGGAAAATTATCTGAATAAACAGATAGTGCGCACGTTAAAAAAACTCGGTTTCCCTGAGGTGAACTACCAGATTGACCGGCCCAAACAGGAAGCTCACGGGGATATCAGCGTTAACCTGGCCATGCTTTTGGCCAAACCGCTCAAGCAGCCCCCCCGGAAGATTGCCGAACAATTCCGGGCGGCCTTTGAACTTGACACGACTGTTTTTGAGAAGATTGAGATTGCCGGACCGGGATTCATCAATTTTTTTATTGCCGATTCCGCCCTGCGGCAGACGGTACAAACCATTTTAAGCGCGGATCAGGATTACGGCAAAGTTTCAAAATCCTCACCGCAAAGAGCATTGGTGGAGTTTGTCAGCGCCAACCCGACCGGCCCGCTGACGGTGGGGCATGGCCGGCAAGCCGTGTTGGGAGACACCATCGCTAACTTGCTGGAACAGCAGGGATACCAGGTTACCCGGGAATACTATTTTAACAACGCCGGCCGGCAAATGCGGGTGCTGGCCGATTCGGTGCGGCTGCGTTACCTGGAATTGCTGGGAGAGGCTATCGAATTTCCGGAAGATTATTACCAGGGCGAGTACATCAAAGATATTGCCCGGCAACTGGTTGAAACACATGGCCAGAAACTGCGCGACTGTGAGGACGCCGATATCTTCAAAGAAGCCGCGGAAAACGCAATTTTTACGGACATCAAAGTCACCCTCTCCCGGCTGGGTATCCATTTTGACATTTTTTTTAACGAGCTGGATTTGTATGAATCCGGCGAGATTGAGCGGGTTCTTGCCCTGCTGCGCGAAAAGGACCTGGCTTATGATAAAGACGGCGCAGTCTGGTTTCGGGCCACCCGGTTTGGCCTGGAACAAGACCGCGTGATTGTCAAAAGCAGCGGCGAGCCAACCTACCGCCTGCCGGACATTGCCTACCACAAAAACAAGTTGGAGCGCGGCTACGACGCTATTATTGACCTGTTCGGCGCCGATCATATCGCCACCTACCCGGATGTGCTGGCCGGCCTCCGGGCCCTGGGGTTAGACGCCGATAAAGTCAAGGTGCTTATCCACCAGTTTGTAACCCTCTACGAAGGCGCCGAAAAGGTGAAAATGTCTACCCGCAAAGCCAACTATATCACCCTGGATGAGTTGATCGACGATGTGGGCGCGGACGTGACCCGCTGGTTCTTCCTGATGCGCTCAATGCAAAGCCATCTTAATTTTGATCTGAAATTAGCCAAAACCCAGTCTGATGAAAACCCGGTTTACTACAATCAATACGCCCACGCCCGGATTTGCAGTATCCTGCGCAATGCCGAAGAACAGGGGATCAAAATCCAGGAGACGCCGGATTTTAGCGCACTTACTGAAAAAGGCGAGTTCAGGCTCATCAAAGAGCTGATGCTATTTCCGCAAATCTTGCAAAAATGCGCCCGGGAATTTGAACCGCATTTGCTGACTCAGTATTTATCCGAGCTCTCCGGCGTTTTTCACCGCTTTTACACGGAACACCGTGTGATTGGGGATGACCCGGTTCAAACCCAGGCTCGCTTAGGCCTGTGCCTGGCGACGCGCACAGTGCTCCGCAACGGATTTAAGGTGCTGGGCATTTCCGCACCGGAGCGGATGTAAACCGCAACTAACTTTTCAGAATCCAATCCTAAATCGAAAAATAGCGAGGACAGTATGTCCATACTTGTGGTCGGTTCGATTGCCCTGGACACCGTGGAAACCCCGCACGGTAAAGTGAAAGACGCCCTGGGAGGGTCGGCGCTCTACTTTAGCGCCGTCGCCAGTCTTTTTAATCCGGTCAATATGGTTGGCGTGGTTGGCGCAGATTTTAACCTGCAATCTATCGATTTTCTGAAGAAGCGTTCCGTAAACCTGGATGGACTGGAGCAGATGGGGGGGGAAACCTTCCGCTGGGGCGGCCGCTACCACGAGGACATCAACTTGCGCGACACTCTTTTTACCGAACTCAATGTTTTTCAGGATTTCCGCCCCACCATTCCCGAGCACTATCAGAACGACGCCTTTATCTTTTTAGCCAACATCGATCCGGAGTTGCAGTTGGAGGTGCTGGCCCAGCTTAAAAAACCGCGCCTGGTGGTGCTGGATACTATGAATTTCTGGATCTCCGGTAAACCGGAGGCGTTAAACCGGCTCATTTCCAAGATAGATGTGCTGATTGTCAACAACGAGGAGATACAGCAGCTTACCGGCAAAGCCAATATTTTTGCCGGCGCGGAAGAGCTGCTGCAAAGAGGCCCCCAGGCAATTGTAATCAAAAAAGGCGAGCATGGGGCCGTGCTAAACGATCCGAACGGCTATTTTTTAGCGCCGGCCTTTCCGGTCTCCCGGGTGGTAGACCCCACCGGCGCCGGCGACAGCTTTGCCGGAGGATTTTTGGGCTACCTCTCCACCTGTCCGGAGATTAATCATGAACAACTGCGGAAAGCGGTGGTTTACGGCAGTGTGGCCGCCTCTTTTACCGTGGAAGATTTTAGTCTTAATCGCCTGGAACGGCTGAGCAAATCCGATATTGATGAGCGGGTCGAGAATTACCGGAACATGATATGTTTCTGAGAGCAATCGCAGCAATATCCGCCCCAGATAAGACCGATCTGCTATGAACAGGCGCGTTAACATTATCGTTGCCGGGCTGAGCCTGCTTTTGTTGGGGATTGCCTATTTGGCTTGGCAGCAGGCCCAGGAGAACCAATCCCTCCAAGAGCGTTGGAACCGCACCCGCATTGCCCTGCTGGAAGCGCGCGCGGATGAACATCAACGCCGGGGGGAAAAGGAGCAAACCACCGGGGAAATTCGGCTAAGCTGGCTGTATTCACTAACTGCTTTGCAAGCTGCCGCAGAACAAGACCAATTCCTTCCGGGACGTTGGGAGACGTTTTTCAATCTCAGCGCCCACCCGGCCTTATTCCGTCAGCGTTGGGTCTCGCCGGTTCCCAAACAGCGCACTCTCTACGATGCGGCGTTATCGCCGGATCAGACCCTTTTGGCGGTAGCCGCCCAGGACGGCAAAACCCGCATTCTCGAGACCGGCCGTTTTCAGGAAATCCGGCAGTTGGGGGGCGGTCCTCCCTCGGCCGGCGCGATTCTTTTTTTGGATAACCGGCAGGTCCTGGTCGGCTATCTGAACGGCAGAATGGCCCTGTACAGCCTCTCCGGCGAGGAGGCGCCCCGGGAGCTGCCCGGCCACACCGCCGGGATTCTATCCCTGGCGCTCAGTCCTTCCGGAGATCGTTTGGCCTCCGGGGATCAGTCCGGAAAAGTTATTCTGTGGGATGCCGGACCGGCTCGCCCGCAGCGCACCCTTTCCCAACGGGGCGCCATGGTTTTAGACCTCGCTTTTTCCGAAGACGGGCGGCGTCTGGCCGAATGCCGCTTAGACGGAACCATCCGGATTTGGGACAGCAATTCCGGAGAAGAGCTTGCCAGTTATCGCCGCGAGGCCGTCCCGGTATGGGCCGTGAACTGGGATGAAAAATCAGATC
>JAJRYW010000628.1 GCA_024275555.1 Calditrichota bacterium
GGAAGGAAAGGGAAAAGATGGACGATGTCGTGGGCATTTTAACCCAGGAACCGGCTGCAGCAATCTGATCAATTCTCACGTGGGGTAAAAAGGATGTTTATACCCAATAAAAGCCACTCGGAAGTGGCGCCGCAAAATGGCCGTGAATCCGGCGATTCCGCCAACTCGGCCCCAATATCAGACCTGGTTGAAGAATACGCCCTGCGCATCAAAAAGCTGGAAGAAGAAAATTCTGCCCTGAGCGACCAGCTTTCGCACTACCGGAAACTCCACGGACAGATGTCCGATTCAATCAATGAATCTCTGACCATTCAAAAAGCCTCGGAAATCATTACCCAACATCTGGAGTATGATAAAATTGCCTCCGCCCTGCTGGAGCTATGCAGCCGCATTCTGAAATTCTCCGACGGCAATATTTTTCTTGCCAGCGGGAATTCCTGGAACGCCATCCTGCCAAATGAAAACCCGGATTTTCAAATTCTACTCAACAACCTCTCCGAAGAGGGAATTATTGATTGGATTTTGGATCAGAATCGAACCGTTGTCATTCCTTCGGAAGAGTTGCTTCAAAGCGATCAACTGCAATCCCGGCAGGGCACCCTGGTGTTAGCGCCGCTCTCCGTCAACAAAAAAAAATTGGGGATTTTGGTTTTAAAAACCGACATCGCCCAGGACGACTTTTCCAAGCAAAACCTGCAACTGCTTAAAATCCTTTCCCTGCAAGCGGCCATTGCCATTCAGTACACGCGCTTGTACAAGAATCTGGAAGAGACCCACCATAACCTGGAAAACTCCCAGGCCAACCTGATGCACGCCATCAAATTAGCCACAGTGGGGGAAATTGCCGGCGGGATTGCCCATGAGATTAACAATCCGCTGCAAATTATCCTGGGAAAAATCCAGATCGCCAAAATGGGTAAGATGACCCCGGACACCTTCCAGCTTTTGGAAATGCAGGCGTTGAGAATTGCCACCATTGTGCGGGGGTTGTTGACCCTGGCCCGCCGCGGGGACAGCAATGGCGACACGGCGGTTGATTTTCGTTACCTGGTCGAGAATACCATTGAATTAATCCGCAACCAGATTGAAAAACGCAATATCACCATCCAGGTGAGCCTGGCCAGCAGACTTCCGGCAATTTGGGGAAACAGTATTTTCTTACAGCAAATCCTGCTGAATTTTATTTTGAGCGCCAAAAAGCGGATGGTTGGCGGCGGGGAAATCCGTATTACCGCTGCGGTAAACCAGGACGGGGTTTTGGAAGTGGAAATTGCCGACAACGGGCCCTCCTTAGCCTCCAACATTATTGCCTCCATTTTGGACCCGTTTGCCTCGGTGGGTTCCTCCCGGGAAGCGGAGGCGCATTTCGGATTGCTTATCAGCGTGCAAATGATTCGGGAAATCGGCGGCGACATCACCATTAAAACGGTGGAACCGCAGGGAAATATCGTTTCGATATTAATGCCGATCAAAACCTGATTGGTGTTGAAGGGAGTTGGGAAAATGAACATCAAATTGTCAAACAACCGGGAATTTATAAACACAGCCGCCCTGGCCGTTGTGATGATTACCATACTTTGCGTACTAACCGCAATAGCCTGGGGAGCGGATTACCGCTATAAACAAAATATGTCCTCTACGGAAATTTCTATCCACGACGCCCGCTTGCTGCAGGCAAAAGTTCTGGGCGCGGCAGACCCGACCCAAAAGATTGTTATCAAATTGAGCGGCCGAGGCAACCTCATCGATCAAAACAGTATTTCCGGCTGGCAAATTCCGCAACAATCCGGCATTGCCGGGCTGCGGGTGATTCCCTATAGTGAAAACCGCTTATTGATCGTAGAACTCCTTGACGCTCTTACTTATCAATTTTTACCGGAAGCCAACGGTTTCCGCCTGGTAATCCACGATGCGGATTTTCGCAATCCCACCGAGTACCTTTACCGCAAGGGATTGTATCACCACAATCGCGGCGAGCTGAAAAAAGCGTTGTCTTATTACCGTCGTGTTGCCCTGGGCCAACGCGGCCACGCTTATGCCTATTATAAGGCAGGGCAAATCCGCATGAACTGGAAAGATTATCGTAAAGCCGAGATCAATCTGCGCAAAGCGCTTTATTACGGATGCGACTCCAGCGGGGTCTACAACGCCCTGGCAGAACTGTACCAGCGCACCGGGAAAACCAAATTGGCTGATGAGTATCGCCGCAAATACCGTTCGTTACTTCCCGGGCAGGCGCCGCTAAAATCATCTCCGTCCCCGACCCGTCGGATTCGGCGGCGCAACCGGCTGGTTGACAACACGGCGGCAGACAGCACCGGCCAAATGGCAAACATCCGCGAGGCAACAAACCCCGAGAAATCAGGAGCAATCCCACCCTGGCTCCGGGATTACCGCTTCCTGCTGGCCCTGATGATCGCCCTTACCACCGTTGCGATACTATTTGCCCTGTACCGCCTGCTGCTTCGGATCCCCGGGAAGAAATCCGCCCGGAAGAGAGTGGCGGCAACCAGGACAACTTTGCCCGAGAAAGAAGTTCCGCCGCCGCAACCGGCAGCACCGACGACGGCACAGAAAACGCCGGCGCCGGAGCCGCAAGTTGAGCAGACGGAAACCGCAACTCCACAGGCCGTGGTAGCCCGGGTGCGCGATTTAGATCCCCAGGAAATGGAGCGAATCGGAGAAACTCTTTTCCGGCTGGTAAATCTTTCCAAGCCGGATGATGATAGCGAGGGGGAAGAACTCATCGGAGAGGGCCTCCCCCAGGTCTTCTCCCCCCGGGACGCCCTTCTCCGCAAGCGGTTCCAGGAGTGGGAACAACAGCAGAAAGAGGAATCCTCTTCCACGGGGAACCGCGCCGTTCTGCCGGTAGATGAGCAGAAGCAGGCCGACATTCCCGAGGAGGAATCCACCCGGAACATTGCCAAAAAACTGCATATCGGGGTGGGTGAACTTGAGTTGGCCTTAAACCTTTCTGCGCAACAAGACCCGGCAACAACCCCGGCCAATCCCCGGGAACTGGTTACCCGACTGGCCGCCCAGAATCTTTCCATCGAAGAGATCGCCCGGCGCACCCGACTGGGCAGCTCCGAGGTGGAAATGCTGCTGAAACTGAACCGGGCCAGGTAGGCCCTTCCGGGTTTCAATCGACACCCCGGGCATCCGGGATTGTCGATTGAAAAAATGGCAACTACTCAGGTGTTATTTAACCTGAGTAGTTACAAAAAATGATTTACGAATGAATTTCAAATCGTAAATCGCGATTCGTAAATCGTAAATCAACTCTCCGGGGAAGCCTTTCCCCCGGGCGGAGTCCCGGAGCAGGTATCGTTCCTTATCTTTACCCCTGTTATTTGTGTGTGGTTTCCCTGTTTTGCCGGCTGAAGAACGTTTTTTTTGACCGGCAGTTCGGCCGATCCTGCTCCTCAAACCGCTTAAATCCGTTTCCTCCCTGAAAAAACTGAAATCCGGCCGTCTTACTGCCGATAGTTTAATTAATTTAAAAATCCTAGTACCGCTTATGATCTATGCAACACAAATCGGCCAACCGGCAATACAACCGCTATCCTCTCAGCCCACCCTGTCAGTGGGAGACATCGTGATCGGACGCGTTACCAAACAGGTCGCCAAAGAGATCTATCACATTCGTTTTCACGGAAAATCATATTCGGTGCAAAGCCAATTGTCTCTGCGTACCGGCAATTATGTCTTGCTGCAATTGCAGGAAATTGGAGAACAACTGAGCTTTAAACTGTTAGACAGCATCCCGGAGTTAAACGCGGCTCAGCTATCTCAATCCTTGAAGCCGTTGCTTTCCAACCACGACAATCAATTCACGACAGCTTTCCTGCGGCTCTCGCTGCGGTATCACTTGCCGGTAAATTTGGAGCATCTGCGCTACTTAAAGGAACTCTACCGGGCGGTTCTGGAGGAGGGGGAAGTGAGCGAGCTTGATTTTCTCCAACCCTATTTTTTTCAAAACCGTCAAATTGCCTCGCATTTGCTTACCGACCGTTTTTTGTTAGTGCGCTGGTACTGGGGGCGGCGGCGGCTGCAGGAAGATCTGGCCCGCCGGCAGGAATCAAAAGATGCGGAATCGTCCCCGGGGGGAGCCGAGAGCCCCTTTTCCCTTTTGACAAATACAGCCGGCGCCATGCAATCATTCCTGAGCGCGGAGAATGTACTCCGCTGGCTGCTGCGCGAACTGGGGGCCCGTTCATCGCCCGAGTTGCCCCGGGAACATCCCGAGCAGGAGCTGGTCAAAATCATCAACCGGCTCACCACCTTATCGGAACTGCCGGAATCCCCCGACTGGCCCGAATCCGCCCGGGATTTACTGAACAGCGCCTTGTTTATCGGTTTCCAACTGGCGCTGTTCCGGAAATCGCTCTGGTGCTGTCTGCCTGTTTTTTTACAAGACCGGGAGCCGCTGGTATTCCTTCGCCGCCAGCACCTGGAGGGGATAGGAACACGATATTCCTTCAAATTTGAGGCGGATGAAATCTACCGGTACCGCCCGGTCATCCGGGGTGTTTTACAAAATGAACAAATCACCATACATTTTGAGCATCCCGATCAAGAATTTCGTAAATTAGTCGAGGATAGTATTCCTTTGCTGCGGCAAGCACTACACCGCCTGGGTCTGCAAGAGATTCACGTGCATACACGCCAGCCGCAGAAACCGGAAGGGTTCTTCGAGGGCCTGGTTCCAAAATCGGTAAACAGCCTGGATAAATTGATTTAGCTGAGAGTGAGCATGAAATCGACCCGCAAAGCCAAAGTTCTGGTTGTAGAAGACAACCAGGAAAGCCGGGACCTGCTGGTGTATTTTCTGAAACCGGCCGGGTACGAAGTAGTCATTGCCGAAGATGGGGTGGAAGCGCTGGAATACATCAACCGGGAATTGCCGGATGTTATCCTGCTGGACGCCATGATGCCCCGGATGAACGGCTATCAAGTTTGTGAACGGCTCAAAAAAGATCGCCGCACCTTTCATATTCCCATCATCATGATTACCGCTTTGAAGGAACTGAAGGATAAAATCCAGGCCCTGGAAGCCGGCGCAGATGACTTTATTTCCAAACCGTTTGACAGCGTGGAATTGTTGACCCGGGTTAAATCGCTGCTGCGCATCAAAACTTTTTATGATGAGCTGATCCAGCGCAACCGGGAATTGGAAGAACAAAAACAGCGGCTGGAGCAGGAGGACCAACTCAAAAAAGAGCTCACCCACTTGATTACTCACGATATGAAAAGCCCCCTCTTTGTTATCCAGGGGAATATCCAGATGATGCACATGCTCCGGGAGAAGGGTGAGCACGTGGAGAGTAATAAGTATGTGAAGCGGATCGAGCGGAGCAGTAAAGGGCTGCTGCGAATGATTCTCAATTTGATCGACATCAGCCGCCTGGAACAGAACTCGATGGATCTTTCTCTGTGTGCGACGGCCATCGATCAATTGGTAGACTCTATTTTGCCTTATTACCTGGATATGCCGGAAAATAACACGAAAAGGGTGGAAAAACATTTCAACGCCAACCTCCCCAAAGTTTATGTTGACCAGGAAATTTTCGAGCGGGTTCTGGACAATTTATTTACCTATGTGTTTAAGAATACTCCCGATAATTCAGTGGTGCACATTGGAGCGGAATCCACCGATAATGACCTGGTTTTGTTAAAAGTTTATCACCAGGGGCGGCATATTCCGGAAGAGTTTCACGAGAAGGTGTTTACCAAGTTTGCTCAACAGGAGATGAAGGAAGCCGGATTTAAACCTGCCCGCGCCCTCGGGTTGATTTTTTGCCGGTTAGCCCTGGAAGCCAACCGGGGTACGATTCAAATCGACCCTGGCTATACCGAAGGAACCGGTTTTATTGTCAAGCTCCCCACCTGGAATAGCAGCAGTAAGGAAGCTATGGAGAGCCGCGATGCCGTTAAAGCCCGATAAACACATCCAACCAATCGAACACCCTTTTATCAGCCTGGAAATTTCTGATGACCGGATGACGGCGTTCGGGCAAATCCTCGATTTTTCGTTGCCGATGGGCCAGATTGCCGGGGAGCTAAAAAAAGTTCTGATCGCCGCCGGGATTACCCGGGGCCTCATCATGGACAATATCAAACAGTTGCTGCGCGACAGAAATCCCAACCAAAAGCTGGCCATCGCCACAGGCCGGAAGGCTGTTGCCGGGAGAGCCGGTGAGATCAAGGAACTGGTCACATTCTTTGCCCGGCCGGATTTGGATGTGGAGAAATTTCAGGTCAGCCATATTAAAGAGTTAAAACATCCCAATTTAGTTCTCAAAGGCGCCCCGCTCTTAAACGTGACGCCGCCCCGACCCGCCCGGGACGGCTTTACCGTTACCGGAGAACGCCTGCCCGCCTCCGGCCCCAAAAACAGCCCGGATTTCAAGTTCGAGCTGGGCGAGCATGTCTCGCGCTCCCCGGAAAATCCCCAAATCATCATCGCGGAAATCGATGGATTGGCAACCTACCAAAACGACCGGGTCAGCATTAAGCCTATTTTGGTCATTCCCGGGAATGTCAGCCTGGAAAACAGCCCGGTGCACTACCCGGGAACCGTCATTGTAATGGGGGATGTAAAAGCCGGCACGAAGATTGAAGCGGGACAAGACATCGAGGTATACGGAACCGTAGAAGACGCGGTCTTGCAGGCCGAGCGGGATATTCTCATCTACCAGGGATTTGTGGGACACGGGAAAGGAAAAGTATCTGCACAGCGTCATGTTATTTTGGCCTTTGCGCTATACCAGAAGATTAATGCCGGTCATACGCTGCTGTTTTTCAAAGAGCTGATCGGCTGCAAGGTCTTTGCCCGGAAAAACATTATTGCCCGCACCGGGGGCATCATCGGCGGATATAACGAGGCGCTGGAAAAGATTTTGCTCCATTTTGCCGGGAGCGAAGAGGCGGTTAAAACTCAATTGGTAGTCGGCCGCCGCTCTACCCTTATGGAAAAACGGCGCGAGTTGGATGAACTGATTCAGCACTACCAGGAATTACTGAGAGCCAATAAACAACAGATTTACGATCTGGTGATCAAGCAACTCGATGACCTTATCACGGAAGAAGAAGAGGCGCATCTATCCCAGCTTCAAATGCAGAAAAGAATTCTTCCGTCCAAAATTCAGGAAATTGAAGCTCAACTAACCACACTGAACAGCGAAGTGGGACACCTGGAAAACGCCGCCATCGAAATACGGGGGATTCTACACGAGAAGGTCTCCCTGGCTATCGGCGACGCCCGCCTGAATATTAAAGAGAAAACCCGCCGCCGTCTCTTCCGCGTCTCCGGCAACCGGATTGTGGCTCATTCGCTGTAAGCCGGATTATATTTTCCCCGAAAATCATTCGGAATTTGCGAAACTCCGGCGCAGAATACTCGTCCAAAAAACACCCACCAAAGGCAATAGCGGTTTGGGTGATGAGTAATTTCAATCGTACTAATAAAGGTAATTTAAATATGCGAATCACGAGTTGAAAATTTGACGCTGAGAAACGCTGAAGAAGACAGAGAAACGCTGAAAAATGTTTTAAAAACCAAAAAGAGGCGGTCCGCTTAAATCCTCCGTTCATCCCGATTGTGAGAGAAAATCGGGAAAAGCGGGGAAAAAGATTAGAAACATCAAAAGTTCAGGACAAATTAAAATCCTCTCAGCGGAACTCGGCCCAATCAGCGGCATTCTGCGTCAAATAAAGTTCAACTTGTGATTGGCATTAAATACAATTTTCGGAGAAGAGATGAAACGTTTATATCGATCGGTAAAGGATCAGAAGTTAGGCGGGGTGATGGGCGGACTGGGCGAGTATTTAAATGTGGACCCGAATATTGTGCGCCTCTTAGCCGTGGTCGTCTGGGTGATAACCGGGTTTATACCGCTGTTGATCGCCTATTTAGTCGCCTGGATGATCCTGCCGGAAGAGGAAGGGGCTGGTGAGAATTAGTTCGCATCACCCCCCGGTTTTACGGATGGGCTTTCCGGATTTGTGAAAGTCCCGGCGACAATGCCTGGCAAATTTGTTCGGCGCTGGTTA
>JAJRYW010000629.1 GCA_024275555.1 Calditrichota bacterium
CATCGACGAGAAAGATGTTTTCACTGACCTGACGATACAAGGGCGCTTCGGCGTCGTACTCATCCTGAATTTCGCCCACGATCTCTTCGATGACATCCTCCAGGGTCACCAGGCCGGAGATGCCGCCGTATTCGTCTACTACCAGGGCCATGTGCATCCGGTCGCGCTGGAACTCCCGCAGCAAATCGTCGATCATCTTCTGCTCCGGCACAAAGTAGGGCGGGCGGGCCAGTTTCTTCAGGTCAAAGCGGTCGCGGGTGCGCTTGCTCAGCAGGGGCAGCAGGTCTTTTACATAGAGAATGCCAATAATATTGTCGATACGTTTTTCATACACGGGAATCCGGGAGAGCAGCTTCTTTTTCACCAGCTTCATCAACTCATCCAGGCCGGCGCTGACTTCAATACAAATCATGTCGGTGCGGGGGATCATAATTTCCCTGACGGTGGTCTCCCCGAATTCAAAGATGCTGTGAATCATCTCCTTCTCATCTTTTTCCAGGGTGCCGTGTTCTTCTCCCACCTCCACCAGGGTTTTAATCTCGTCTTCGGTGAGCTGAGTTTTGTCCTCAGAAAACCCCAGGGTGTTCTGAACCACCCGGGTAAAGCGGGTCAGTGCGTAGGTGAGGGGATAAAAAAAGTAAAACAGTATCTGCAGCACAGCGCTGGTTGCCCGGGCATAGCTCTGGGGATGGCGTACTGCAATTACCTTGGGGATGATCTCGCTGGTGATCAGCAGCACCAGGGTTACCGCGACGACTTCTATAAGAACGGCCACCTGCGGGTTATATCCGAACGCCTCGCTGATGTCCGCGGCGAGCACGGCGGCAATGGAAGCGATAGTAATGTTGATGATGGTATTTCCCACCACGATGGTGATCAGCAACTGACGGGGATTGCGCATCAGTTCGGCAATGCGGCGCTCCTTCGGAAGCGGGGAATTGTGAAATGAGTCTATCGTAGAATGAGAAAGCGAAAAAAACGCGGTTTCGGAACCGGAAAAAAAGGCCGATAGAGCCAGCAAAATGACAAACACAGGCAGATAAATGAATATCTCAGACGCCAACAGTTTTTATTCTCTCCAACTTATTCAACATATAATGTTTATAAAATATAATCTGTTTACTTATTAAAAGCCAATTTTTTAACATCTGCAAACGCGGCCGGCTGCCTGAGGCTTTTGGAGGAAAGGCCCCCCTTCTTTCTGCCGCAGGCGGGAACCGGAATCAATGCTGCCGCGCTTCATGTCTCAAAGTCAATCAGCCCGGGAAAAAGCGCTAAAATACGATCTTCCTCAGAGCGCATTTTAGCCCGCTCCCCGGGAGTGTGGTCCTGGAAACCCTGTAAATGCAAAATGCCGTGCACCACCAGCCGGGCAATTTCCAGGGAAAAGGGAACCTGTAGTTCGGCCGCGTGAGCCCGGGCGCGCTCTACCGAGATATACAACTCTGCCTCAATGTCCTCGCTGTCCGGTTCGCTTAAATCAAAGGTGATAATATCGGTGGGCGTCGGATCGTCGAGATATTGCTTATGCAGGCGGCAGAGAAAGGGATCGTCTACCAGGATTACTCCCAGCGAAGTTAACGGCAACTCCAGGCGCCCGATAACCGCTTCGGCGAAAGCCTGAATGCTTTCCAGGTTGATTTTTTCCGGGGTGATATTGGCTACGTCGACGCTCATACTATTTCTTGTTCCCATCGCTAACCGGCGTTTTAGTAATTTTTTCCGCTTTTTTGGGCGCGGTATGGGCGTCTTTTGTCGTTGCAGACGCCTGCGATCCCTGGGCCGGCTTCTTGTCTTTCTCGCCGTCGCCGGGATACTCGATGCGCAGATGGTGGATGCAGGTCAGGATCGGGATAAACGCTTCTTTGATCGTCTCGATTTGTTTCAGGGTCAATTCGGACTCGTTTAGCTGGCCTTCTTTTATTTTTTTCTCTACCAGGCTATCGACCAGGTTGCGAATACGCTGCGGAGTGGGGTCTTGCAAGGCCCGGGTGGCCGCTTCCACCGTATCTGCCAGCATGACAATTGCCGTCTCACGGGATTGCGGTTTGGGGCCGGGATAGCGGAAGTCGCTTTCGTTGATCTCATTTTCGCCATTTCCCTCCAGCGCTTTGTGATAAAAAAAATGCATAATGCTGGTGCCGTGATGTTCCGGAATAAATTGTTTGACCGCCTTGGGCAAGTTGTGCTTTTCGGCCAGTTTCAATCCCTCTTTAACATGATTCACCAGGATCAGGCAACTCATGTGCGGAGAAAGAGCATCGTGCTTGTTGACCCCGCCCATTTGGTTTTCCACAAAATATTCCGGCTTAAGCATCTTGCCCACATCATGGAAATAGCTTCCCACCCGGGTAAGCAAAGCATTGGCGCGAATCTCCTTGGCGGCTGCTTCGGCCAGGTTGGCCACCACAATGCTGTGATGGAAACTCCCGGGCGCTTTTACCGAGAGCTTTTTTAACAAGGGATGATTCAGGTCCGAGAGTTCCAGGAGCGTCAGGTCGGTGGTAACGTCAAAACCGCGCTCAAAAAGACGGATCAGCAAAAAGATGACCGTCGGGACTAAAATGGCGTTGGGAAGTAAATAATAAGTAAAGTCCGCCAATATTTTGGCCACTTTGTCAAAATGAAGCGTGCCGAAAACAAGGTGGCTGAAAAAATATGCCACGCCGATAAACAGAATGGCTTTAAACATCTGCCCGCGATTACGAATTTTCTGCACGGAAAAAATGGCGATGCTGCCCACCAGCAAACTCATAAAGGTCAACCCATAGTTGTTGCTGAACACCGATCCTAAGATCAAGCTTAAGGTGACGGTGCAGATAAAGGCAATGCCAAAATCCAGCAGCATGGCCAGCAGCATGGGCGCAATCAGAAAAGGAATGGCGATTGCCGGCAGCGAGGTAAAGTGCTGGATGACCGCTACACTGGCGAGCTGGATGATGAAAATGAGCGTAATCATACCCAACAGGCGGTTGTCTTTAAAAATGTTGCGGCGGAAATAATAGAGGTACAATACGGTGACAAACAGCAGTAAAATGGCAAATAAAAACTTACCGCCCAGGAACTTGATTTGGTCATAACCGCGTTGGGTGGCGGAGCGCTCTTTCAGCGCGGCGGATAAGGAGACTAATTTCTGGTAAATATCCTCGGTCACCTTTTCGTTGCTGTCAATGATGCGTTCGTCCTGTTCCACAAAGCCCCGGGTGAGCGGCACATCATGAATGGCCTGCTCTTTTCGTTCGCTGGTGGTCGCTTCATCAAAAATCAGGTTGGGGGCCAAAAAGGCGTCGGTGAGGATTTTTAAAATTTGATGTTCCGGGGCGTCGCCCGGGTATCGGTTGGCAATGGTCGAGATGATCCCATCCTTTGCCTCATCCGGGCCCAGCACATCGTCAATCGGAACGGTTTCTTCCACGCCGTCCTCAACAATGCTGATCTCGCTTTCGATGAGCTCCGCTTTTTTGCGGTCCAGCACTCCTTTTTGGTAGGCTTTCCTGAAGGCGCGCTCCAGGTTCTGCTGCAGGGTGCGCAGGCGTTTCCCGGTGCGGATTTGATACAGCAGGAGCAGGTGGTCGTAGCTCAGGTTGATGTTGTATTTCAGATTGCACTGCTGCAGGAAGCTGTCTGCAATGGCCGGAAAAGCAACCGAGACCTTCTGCTGACCCTCCGAGCCATTTTCCCCGGGTTGGTGCAGAGCCAGAAAAGACTCCGTTTCGCTGAAAAAGGTGCGCAGTTTTAAGCTCTGGGTATTCGGCACGTTGCCTTTTTTAAGAAACACCGGGGGGACGCTGGCTTTGGCGGCTTCCCGTTCGGCCGCTAATTCCTGGTCGGTTTTCTGGATGGCAAATTTAAACGGGGCAATAATTTCCCTGGGGGCAATACTGCCGATGGTAAGGTTGCTGTATTCGAAGG
>JAJRYW010000630.1 GCA_024275555.1 Calditrichota bacterium
CTATGGTTGCCGCAGGCATGATGATATGAATATGGGGATGGAAGTTTAAGGCTCTGGAATGGGTATGCAAAACGGCAATGGCGCCGGGCGTGCCGCCGACACGACCAGCAATTTGGTAAAATCAGGATTTTTGAGTAACTTCTGCTGTGTAAACAAAACTCCGGCAACCGCGGCGTCGGCGCAGGTTAAGCGGGGATATTAGCCTTCATTAAAATCTGAATCGATAAATGATAAAATTCTTTAGAAAAATTAGACAACAACTTCTAACTGAAAACAAGTTCAGTAAATATCTGATTTATGCTATTGGAGAAATTGTACTTTTGGTTATTGGTATTCTAATTGCGCTACAAATTAATAACCAGAATGAAGATAGAAAAAATCAAAAATTGGTTACTATTTACAAATCCGGATTAATCAAAGATTTATCATTAGATATTGAACATTTTACTGCCCATTTATCGCTGGCAAATGAAGAAAATCAACGCATTGATAGTATCAGAACTATTCTTAAAAACCCTACTGCAAATATTGACACATTAAACGATATAATTAAAAATAGTTTAACCTTCATCAGAAGACTGCCTTACTTAATGTTGGCCACTTCTGAAGACCCTAACACAAATGACAATACTTTTTTAGCCTTACAAAATTCAGGCCAGATAACGTTGCTTGATAATGAACTCCAGGAAGCTTTAGGAATATTTTATGGTAAGCATAGAAAATATACATTTTTAATTAAAGAAATTATGTCTAATAAAAATGAAATCTATTTAGATTATATAGGTCTCATTCCATTAAATACGACAAAAGAACTTAAGGTGGTAAACCCAAAATTATATGACCAGCTCTGGGATAATGTTGATTGGGATAAAGTGCAAATTAAATTTGTTGCTTTACTAGACACATATTACGAACTGAATTTAAAAAACGATTTTTTAAACTCTATAAGGCTAACTAAAACCAATGAAATTATTACGTTACTTAAAGCGGATCTTGAGCATGACAATTAATTCTAAATAAAAACAAAGGCTAACATTGCATCAACCTGCGGCTGTGGAGAGATTCCAGAGTTTTGTGCGTTGTCGAAGGTCTCATCTTTTATTAGGTTAAGTGCCCTGAATGGGAGCGCAGGTTAAGCGGGGATGTCAGCATCCCCATTCCCCACAATACCATTAAAAAGAGAAAGGCAAAACAATGCCCCACTCCATCCAAGATGAATTTGACAACCACCACTTCAAAGCTCAAACCTGGAACCGGGAGAAGTTTATTGCCGGCGCCTTTATCCAGTGCATGTTTGAGCAGTGCGAGATCAGCGAGTGTGATTTTAGCGAAGCGCGCTTTTCCGAGTGCGAGTTTAAACAGTGCACCCTCAGCCTGGCGCTTTTCCGGGCGTGCAAGTTGCAGCAGGCAAGCTTCAGTGATTGCAAACTGGTCGGGATTGATTTCTCCGCCGCCCACCCGCTGCTGTTGGAAATAAACTTCGAGCGCTGCCTGATCCAGGGCGCCAACTTTTCCGGCCTGGAGCTTCCCGGTACCGTCTTCCGGGAATGCGCCATCAAAGAGAGCGATTTTGTCAACGCGGATTTGAGCGGCGCCGATTTCCGGGAGAGCAGCCTGGCAGATTGCCTGTTTCACAACAGCAATTTGTCAAAAGCGAATTTTGTCGGCGCCAGCCGGTACCTCATAGACCCCTTAATCAATCAACTGAAACAGGCCCGCTTTTCCATGCCCGAGGCCCTCCGGCTGTTAGAGGTTATGGAAATTAACGTCGAATGGACATAGCTTGAACCGCGGCGGTTTTTGCCGGCCCTCCGGATAAGCCAACCCAAACCGGCGTTCACTACTTTTGCTTCTCCTTACCGCTCCTCAAGGCAAACAGATTCATTATCCCCGTTTACACTGAGAGAAATCCTCCCGTTCCCGCCTCTTATAGATCGGAGTGTCTGTAAAAGCGCACTATTTTGTCAGAAAAAGCAGACAATTGGATACCTTTAAAGAGGGCGGGAATTATGGATTATTTAGCCAATCTATTGTTTTACCTGGTGTTAAGGATGTTGCTGGCCAGCTATAAATTTTTGGTATATTTTTTGTAGTTGTGATCCAATACACAACTTTTCGGGTAGATGGAACGTATGTTTACTAAACCAATGATCGGAGGGTCGCTACAATGAAGTTGAAGATTAAAATGAAGGTGAAGATCAAGCCATATAAATCCGCTTGACCGGAAAACCCGCCGCCCGGCGGGTTTTTTATTGCACAAAGACCTGGGTAACCCAGGCGTCCGCTGCGATCCGCCGTATTTCTCTCAGTTGTTTCAGCGCTGCTTCGCGATTGTCGTATCTCCCCGCTGTTACTTTCCAGTAAGGCGGGCGAGGAATAATCTGTACATCCCGATTTAGTTGGGCAGCGTAACGAGATTGGACTTGTTTGGCTTTCGCCTCGTCGCGGGTGGCAAATAGCTGGATGGTATAAAAGAAGCCTCTTTCCGGTTTGCCGGCCTCGATCTGCTTTTGGCGGATGACCGCGATTTCCTGCGGCGATTTGGGGGCGTGAATACTGGCGTCAACCACCCAGCCGTCGCGGATACCGGCGCGTTTGAGTTTATCCAGAAGAATTAGAGCGCCTTTGCGTTCCCGGAAATTGCCGATCTGCACTTTGTATTTATACAACCCCTGGGGGGTATGCACCACGTAGACCGAGTCGAGTTTCAGCGCTTCCATTTGGGCGGCAATTTTTCGGGCGTTGGCTTCTTCGTTGCCGGCAAACACTTGCACCCGGTAGCCGGGAGTCACCGTATAAGGCTGGCGTGCGATGGTTTCCTGGCGACGCCCCGGGGTGTAGAGAGAAACCCGGTCGTCTTTTTTGTATTTCTCGATCAATTGGCGAAAATTCTGCCGTTCCAGAAAATCCTTGAGTTCCGGCGTCATTTGCGCCCGGAGGGGAGTGTAGCAAATGAACCCGGCAAGCGCCGCCCAAAACACGGTGCGGAAGGTGTGCGATAAGATATTCTTCATAATCAATATGCTTTGCTCAACTTAAAATTAGGGTAGTAAAAGCTGAGGATTTGTTTGTGATTGAATCCTTTTAAGGCCATCCCGATGGCCCCCCACTGGCACATCCCCCGGCCGTGACCGGCCCCGGCCCCGATGATGTACATTTTCTGCGGGTTTTTGGAGGAGGCGTTGATAAAGAAAAACTCGCTCGGCAGCGGCTCTCCGGCCCGGTTGGCCAGCGCCCGGCGAACACTGCTGCCGGAAAACACATGGGATTCCCCGTTGAGGTTCACCGCAACCGCATCCACCCGGCCGCTGGGACGGCGCTCCATGATGACCACCTCCAGCGTATAGCCGTTTTCAATCCAATCGGCGACAACAACGGAATCAATTTGACGAAGGCTCTGTACATTGTGCAGGATGGTTTCGATGCGCCGCACCTCCACCCAGCGGTAAGAGGGCGAGAGAATACAGTTGTCCTGGCCGCGGGACAAATCATAGCTGACGCCGTCTTTGGCCAGGCCGGGAAGGCTGGCGGTGTCCGAGGGGCTTTCCAGCACCCCGCCGCAGGTGGAATGGTACTCGCTCAGCCCCGGCTGATCCTGCAATGTTAATATAATTCCCCGGGTGGCCGGCACGGCCTGGTCGGAAATAAGACCGCTCTTGGACAGTCCCCGGTAGATTTGATCCGACTCATCGGCGCGGATATGATAAAGCTTGCTCTGCGGGGCAATGTTTAATCGATACATGGCGTAGCTGCGCGAAGCGATCGTCTGCGCCACAACCGCCTCGGTGTACTCGGCTTCATTGGAAGGCATTTCCTGGGGAATCACCCCGAGAAGATAGCGTTCTATTCCCACCTCGTTCACCACCGTAACGCCCTGGTCGGTAAGGTATAAAAACAGGTCGCCGCCGTAGGGAATATCGTTGAACAGGAATTGGCTGCTTTTTAATTTGGGTTTGAAGACCAGCGTTTGCGGCGCTTCCAACTCGAAGTAGCGGCGCTCGCTGCGGAGACGCATAATCCCGGCCTGCACTTCGAACATAAAAGTCCCGACCGATTCATCCAACTGGTAAATGGCCTCTTCCATCTCCAGCCGGTAATCTCCCCGGAAGGCCAGCGAGCCTTCCTGAAGATTTTCCGCCAGACAAACCCGGATATCCGGGGCGCGGCTGCTTTCCCGGGCCGGGCCGCCCCGGGCCCCGCTGGAGGTGCAGGAAGAAGAAAAGGAGGACAGATAAAGCAGCACCACCAGAAAAAGGCTGTATTTGGCCGCAGAGCCGGGGCGGTGAGAATTATACGCATTCGAGGGTTGCCCCAAAAGCAACAAGGGTTTCAGTATCATTTTTATCCAGGTTATGAAGTCTATATCCAAAGAAAAAAAGGATGGAATATGATGTAATCGACTTAGGCCGTCGGGCTTAGAAGCCAAGCCCGACCACGTTTAACCCGAAACGGAATCCGAATCCGGTCACATTGATTTCCTGGAAAATCGGGAGTCCGTTTTCATTGCGATCCCTCCCGCGTCGCGCCGAAGAATTGGTATAAATGGCGTCCACAAAGAGCAAACCCCGTTGACTGATCCGCAGGCCCACACCGGCAGCTAATTGCCAGGCCAGGCCGTTGAAGAAGCGGGTGCGTTCGATGTCTTCCTCGAAATTGTTCTCATCATTCCAGATCAAATTATAGCCAAGCCCGGCAACGGCGCGGAAGTAAAAAGGGGCTTGCCGGCTGAGCAGCGATTCATAATAGAGCTGCAGGTAGCTGGACAAGATCCGTGTGTTGAATTCCAGGCTCACTTGTTCTTGAGTGAAATGGATGCCGCCGCTGTCAAACTGGGCAATGGTGGTTTGGTTGATATAGGTGGTCTTGAAGTAATTTACCTCGATCCCCCAATACAACCGGTCATCAATGCCGCGCCCCATACTGACGCCGATAAAATTGCCGAAATCCGTATCCTTGGGATTTACGCCGCCGACTTTGAATTCCGTAAACGGTTTAAAAGAAATGCGGCTTCCGCTGCGGTCTCTTTGGGCGTATACCGTTTGGAAAGCCGTTAAAACCAGGATGAGTACAACAGCAAGACGATTCATGCTTAAAAACCTCCTCAAGATGTGCATATCTCGAATATATACAAACGTTTTCTAAAATACAAACAGGTAGTGCGATTGCTTGGAACGCCTCTGAACAGGCAATATATATTCCGATGTATTTATAATTATAGAATTCTCCCGGCAGCCGAACGGGTTTATAATCCGCTTGTTTACAACCGCCGGGAATCCTCAATAGACCTTATTACCTTTTAAAGAACTGTAATTATAAACTTTAAAAACCACTGTCATTTTCCCAACGGGATGGCGTTGCCACGAATCCCGGTTTGCCGGGAAGAGAAATCTGTGCGTATTCGATATTAAAATAGCTGAAATAATTGTAAATTAAAGATAAAGTTTTGAGTGTTAACAGATTTCTCTCTTCGTTCGTGGCAACGCCATCCCGCGCCAATGCCAACGGCGCCACGTTGTGGCGGCGCCAC
>JAJRYW010000034.1 GCA_024275555.1 Calditrichota bacterium
CCTTCAACCGGGAATATTCCGGGGGGCGGAAGGAGTACCACGAAGCAATATCACCAAAAAAATTCTGCCGGGCCTGCAGCAAAGACTGGATATTGAAGAACGGATGCCGCCGGATGTAAACAAAAATCGCCCGGGGTAGATGTTCCGCCAAAAAAGGGAGATGCCAGTTCATATTCATGGCCTTTAACGCCAGGGGCTTGCCGAATACGTTTGCCAGGGCCGTTAATTCTTTCCGGAGCCCGGCAACATCGGCGGCGGCCAGGGCCTCCGGCGGTAGCTGCTGAATTTCCCCAAACCGGAAATACTGCCGCCAGAAGTACCAAAATTCGTTGGGGGCCAACATGCCCTCGGTCTTGCCCAGCTCGGAATCGAACCGGACAGCCGACAATCTGAAATCGTCTAATTCCTTCCGGAAGGCATAGCGGGGGTCGGTCAGCATGAGCTGGATTTTGGCCCCGATGCAGGGGGCGCGGTAAAAGCGGGAGATAAAATTGCTGGGATAACCAAAGCAGCCGCTCTTTGCTAACCATTGCATCAGCAGGGTGGTGCCGCTGCGGGGGCAACCGACGATGAACACTTGCGGCAGCGACTGTTCCGGCGATGCTTCGATGGCGCGCTGCTCCGCCCCGGCCAGCAGGTCGTTCAATCCGCCCAGCAACTCTTCCAGCGCCGGGTTTCGTTGGAAAACCCCGCTTCTTTTACTTTCCGAACCGTCTCTCATATCACTTTGCCTCGCTTAAATTCTCCATAACGATAGGCCGGGAAATAATTGCCGGTTTCACTTCCCGCCTCCCGGCGCAGGGCCCGGTAGCGCGGCGCATCCAGTATCCGGCCGGCAAAGTAGGCCGTGCGGGTGGTGTTGCTCCACCCCTGCTTAAAGCGGGTCAGCCCGTCGCGGCCGTTATCCAGGCCGGCCCCGCCGCCCAGGTCCAACTGCTGCACCCCGGCTTCCCGGAAATAATGCAGCGCCTGCCACATCAGCCCATAAGAAACCCGCAGGCGATAGCCTTCCGCACTGGAGGCCCCGAGATGGTAGTAGGCCCGCTCTCCCTGGCAGAACCAGATTTGCACACCCAGGGTCTGATCATCATGACGGGCGCAGAAGAGATGCACCCCGGGAACCGTTAACTGCTTGCGGAAACTTTGCTCCGAAAAGGCCCGCAGGCCGGTAATTCCGTGCCGCTCGATCAGAATCCGGTACAGCTTGCACCAATCCTGGTGAAAATCAAGCGGGTTTTCCGCCCGGAAAATCTGCGCCGCCCGGGAGGAAGTCCGCGCATAGCGGCGATGGTGCGCCGAGGCGGTTTTTTCCGGGGCAACGCTCAAGTCGACTACAAAATGTTCTTTGAAGGGGATAAGCACATCCGGAAAACTCCGGCGAAGCACCTCGATCCGGAACTCTGCCAGCGGGTCGATCACCGCGGCCAGGGAAACCAACTGCGATTCCAGCCGCGCCAGGTCGCCCGGCAGCGCTTCCCAGTTCCGGCAGGTAAAGAGCGGGTAACATCCCATGGCGTCGTGGGCGCCAGCGCCGTTAACCGGGCGTTCCAGAATCCATGCCCCGCTGCCGGGCAAAAAGCGGGGCCGCCCGAATTCAGCCAGGGCTTCGCAATACTGGCGCGAGGCATAACCGTGGGCAGAAGAGCGCACATCATCGTCCCGTTGACGGTTGTCGGCCTTCCGGCAGATTTTCAGGTTGCTGTCATCCATAATTTACCTGTTACCCGTTTATTTTTATTGTATTTGTGCCGTTGCCTTCATGCAATGTAATCTCCCCCCATAATCCCCCGGCCAGCCGGGGAGAAACGGCCTCTCTCCCCGATTTCGGGGTGGGGAAATTCCACTTGACAACTGTCCGGCTACTCATATACACTGTTTTAACACCCTTTTAAAAAAGCTTGCTGCATAAATACTTTTTATTTAACTGATGTTACGCGCTTACCGGTTTTTTGCTGTTGAGTCACAGGAAACTCCGAGAAACGATTAAACATAAAGCTCTGTCTCACTTAATATTTTTATTGTCATTAAAATGTCAAATGCAATTCAAGTTTTTTAACTCTCTTTTTAAGAATCTCTGCGATCTCTGCCTCTCAGCGGCAAATTGCGTAACAATAGTTATTTAAGCGCCTTTGGAGGAAGCGCCGATTTCCATTTGATGAGGCGTTTAAAATCTTTCTTCACCCGAAAGGCGGTAGACTCCCAGAAATTCCCGTTTATGATCGAGGTGTAGCAGGGAAAGGGTTCCGCGCCGCAGCGTTTGCGGAACTCATAGATGCCGTCCCAGGGAGCAGCGGGTCCGCAATTCACCCAGCGCTTTCCCATGGCCAGGGCGTCTTGCACAACATCCACACACAGGTAGGCCGAAATCCCCATTTGCTCGGCTTCCGCCCGGGCAATCAGAAAATTGCTATGAAGATGACCGGGCGTGATAATAATCAGCGAAGCGCCTACCAGAAACCCATCCAGGTAGAAAGATTTAATGATGAGTTCCTCGCGCAGATAAGACTTTAATTTCTGAAAGTACTCCTTGCTCAGCGGATATTGAAGATGGTTGCGTGCGGCAAACTCCTGGTAACATTCATAAAAATCATTCAACTGGTTCATAACCGGCACGATAGTAAACCGCTTTGCATACAGGCATTGCCGGCGGATTTCATCGGCAACCCGGGTGCGCAGGTAGGTTTCCACCGTATCGATAAGCTTCAGGTCAATCATCATATAATGGATGGTGTCGCCCAGCAGGGAGACCTTTTCGGCAGAAGTGAGGTAACAGCGAGGCTGTCCCAACGCTTCGAGGAAAAGCGGCAGATGGTGCGGATCGGCGCAACCGCCCGGGCTTCCCTGCGCCCCGGCAAAAAGCTGATCGTTCTGTCGTATACCGGCAAAAATATCGATTATTTTACTCCCTTTGCGGAGGCCCAGGGTAACCTGTTTGCCCGGCAGGCGCTCCGCCTGGAATTGCAGCCAGTTCCAACTAAAAGAGAAGAAGTGCAAACGGGGATCGCCCGCCCGAATCTCTTCCCACTCTTCCTGTTCATTTATGGTAACAATTTCCATCATAGTCGAATATTCTTATATCTGCGGATGCGCTTTGCAGAACTCCGCCGCCCCGCACCGGGAGCATACAGCGCATCCCCATTGCCTTCTCGCAATCATCTCTGTTATGATCAACCTACATCCGTGTGGGTGAATTGACAAAACGCTTGCGGTTCAAGCGCATCATTCCGTACGGGACAACCGCCCATTCCCCTGCTTACGCCGTTTGCGCAACTGGTTCTTTGCCCCGGTAATGCTGTACATCTCCACTTTCAGAAGATGCTTAATTTCCAGAATACACCGCAGGCTATGGTCGTCGTACAAGCGATGACCGCCGCGGGTGCGCTGGGGCTGCAAATAATCGGAGAATTCTTTTTCCCAGTAGCGGAGGGTATGGGAGGAGACGCCAACCAATTGGCAGACATCCTTGACTTTTAAATATCCGTTTTGAGTCCGGCCATCCATAGCACGTCCCTGTTACATCCCGTAAAGTTGAAGTTCTACTCAAACTTTCTCTTCAAGTAGCGTCGACGTTTTTCCGGGAGGCTTTAGGGGGATTTTTGCGGGGATGAATGGCGATTGGGGAATAAAATCGAGCAAATCAGTTCAGGAAGAAACCGACGATTCCCTTTGACAATTTTCTGAACCGGTTGTAACTATTCAGCCCACCAAACATGCGAAAAAAACACGAAAAGGATAATTTTACGACTAAAGTGTTTTTAATAAAACATGAATAACAACGGTAACTACTCAGGTCGGTTTGTTCATAGCCTAAGCGGCTGTATATATGACAGTTGAATCCCCCTCTCCCCCGGGGAGAGAGGGGCGACCGAAGCGCAAGCGAAGGACGGGGTGAGGGGAAGTATACGCCATTGGCAATAACACCTGAGTAGTTACTAAATTTTATTTCCCAATCCGGTTCATCATGTGAATCCTGTCAAAAAAAAGACCTGAATAGTTACAACCGGTTTATATAAAAACGGCCGGCAGCAGTTGCAGAGACGCCAGGCATGGCGTCTCTACTAATCCATTTGAGATAGGTATTTTTTACACAGGTACAAGTCAAATTGCACAATTTTGCAATCTTTGTCGTAATACACTATACCAGGGAAATATCAATGACCAGGTCGGCGTCGATCCGGAAATTTTTTTCCAACCGGTTATCCAGGGAGACGCCGTTAATTTTATCGATCGCCAGGGTAAACCCGCTGTGATCGGCTGATTTGGATTTCAGCAGTCCTTCCACATTCACGGTTCCCTGGTGTTTTCGATCATAGTAGGCCACCAGGATGCGGTCATCCAGTTCCAATGCCGCCAGAATCTCCTGTATAGCCGGCACATCGCGAGCCTCGCTGAGATCATCCATATCGCGGTTTTCCAGCACTTCTTTGACATCGCCATCGCTGTAGAAGAATTCGATCACTCCCCCGCCCCGCCTGGCGTACACCTTGGTCTGGGTGTTCTTTTCGATCATGGCCCGCTCCACATTGACGATTCTTCCGGTAAAACTTTCTTCGCCAATGTTCAGGATTTGCACGATCATGGGAATATCATCGACCTGCCCGTCAAAACCGATGCGCAGCAATTCCACTACTGCGCCTTCGCCAAATTGCCGGATTTGTTCTTTAAGTTTTTCCGGCGGCATGGCCCCGGGGCGCAGGTTGCCCGATGTTTTCCGGCGCCGAAACAACTTAAAAAAGTAAGATCTGCGCTGCGGGGTAATACAGATTAATCGATTTCTATTCCGGGAATTCCCATACTCAAACCGCATGGCTCCGTCCTCTCCCTTTATGGTCAACTCTGTTATTTTTATTGGGTTTAATAAACTCTATAAGTAGACCTGCCTTCCTCAGGAATATAACCACCAATTGTCGGTAGTTATGCAGAAATATTGAGCTTTCAGGCAAAAAACACCTGCGTCCGGCCGGTTGGCCGCCAGGGGAATGAATTTTCCTTTGAACTGGCAAAAGAAACCGCGTATCTTTGGCCGCTCTTGCCGATGAGCGACGGCGAAGCTACTTTTTCTTGTTTCTGAAGATGACGGAAAGATAGGATATACATGTTTTTTGAAGTAGAACATCAGGATACCCGGTGTAGAGCGCGAGCGGGGAAATTAACCACCGATCACGGGGTCGTCCAGACGCCGATCTTTATGCCGGTGGGGACAATCGGCACGGTAAAGACTCTCTCGCCGCAAGATTTGCTCGACTGCGGGGCCCAGGTCATGCTGGCAAACACCTACCACCTGTATTTGCGGCCGGGCGCCGAGGTCTTAGCGGAATTCGGAGGGCTGCATCAGTTCAATCGCTGGAACGGCCCGATTCTGACCGACAGCGGCGGCTTCCAGGTCTACAGCCTGAGCGATTTAAAACAGATCAGCCGCAACGGCGTGGAGTTTAAATCCCACTGGGACGGCTCCCGGCATATTTTCACCCCGGAGAGCGTGGTGGATATCCAACGGGATATCGGCTCGGATATTATGATGGTGCTGGACTACCTGACCGGAAATCCCTCGGAGTTAGCCCTGGCGGAAGAAGCGCACCAGTACACCCTGCAATGGGCCCGGCGGGCCCGGGAACACTTCCTGGCCACCCGTTCCCGCTATGGATATCGCCAGTTTCAGTTCGGGATTGTGCAGGGCGGGGTGTACAAGGTCTTGCGCCAGGCCAGCATAGAGGGGCTGATGCAGATCGGCTTTGACGGCTACGCCATTGGCGGCCTGGCGGTGGGAGAGGACCCCCAAACCCGCCGGGAGATCACCGATTTTTGTACCGGAAAGTTGCCTGCCGAAAAGCCCCGTTACCTGATGGGCGTCGGCAAACCGGCCGACATCCTCGAGGCCATCGAATCGGGGGTGGATATGTTCGACTGCGTAATTCCCACCCGAAACGCCCGCAACGGAACCGTGTTTACCCGCACAGGCAAAATCAACATTCGCAATACCGGCTACAAATTAAATCCGGCGCCGATTGATCCGGAATGCAGCTGCTATTGCTGCCGGAACTTCAGCCTGGGATATTTGCACCACCTCTTCCGGGTAAGCGAAGTACTGGGACTGCGCCTGGCCACCCTGCATAATGTCACTTTTTACCTCAACCTGGTCGGCTCGGCCCGGGAAGCTATTCTGCAAAACCGGTTTCCGGCCTTTAAAGAAACGTTTATAAAACAATACCTTAACACAGAAGAAAACGGAAGCGGAAAATGATCTTGGAAAATTTTATATTTTATGATTACATTTAGCATCGGCCGCAAGAACCGGAAATCTTTGTATTAAGTGTTGCTCTTTGTGCTCGAGGTCTTTCTCCGGTTTTTAGCCGCAAAGATACCAAACTCGCAAAGGTTTTAATGCAGGTCAGGTTTTATCATATTTAGGTGCAGCGCTATATTTACAACATTAGACCTTATTACTCTTTAATTGTCTGTAAATATTAACCTTAAAAATCCATGTCATTTCGAACGAAGCGCAGCGTAGAGAGAAATCTGTTTGTATACGATACTATGTTGGCTAAAATAACTGGAAAGTAAAGACAAAGTCTTGAGTGCTAACAGATTTCTCTCTTCGTTCGAAATGACATAAGTTATGTAGTAATATAAACTTAGTTTGGAATAAGGTCTATTTTATATTTACACAGATATTCTCAGTTTAAATAGACCTCTCGGGGTCTCAACGGACATCCCGGCCGGCCAGGGGGAAGTGTGTGAAAGCACATAGTTTTTCATTTCTTTGCCGTCCTGGCGACTGGGCGCAAGATTTAACAACGAAATTACTCAATAACAAAGGAGACTGATACCGTGGGTGAAATTTCTCAAATGAGCGGCGGAATACTTTATCTGGTTTTAATTCTGGCGATTTTCTATTTTTTTATCATTCGGCCTCAAAGCAAACAACGCAAAGACCATCAGCGGATGCTGGAAGCATTGAAGAAGGGCGACGACATCGTTACTATTGGCGGTGTGCATGGAAAGATCATGGGCTTCAAGAACAACGATCAAATCATTTTGATCAAGGTCGATGACAACACCAAATTGGAAATCGACCGCACTGCCGTGGCGAAGATGAGAGGCCAGGAAGACGGCAAGAAATAGCCGGGGAAGACATGGCCGTATTACCAATTATTAAATTAGGGCACCCCGGGTTGCGCAAAGTTGCCAATCCGGTCGAGGAGATTACTCCGGAGATCAGGGAGTTGGCCGGAAACATGATCGACACCATGCGGGTCAATGATGGAATTGGTTTAGCGGCCCCGCAGGTAAACATCCTAAAACGGATGTTTGTCATCGATCTGGAGTTGATCGAGGAAGAACTGGCGCCGCAAGCTTATCTGAACCCGGAGATTTTGGAGATCGAAGGTCAGGAAAAGATGGAAGAAGGTTGCCTCTCCATTCCCGATGTGCGCGGGGATGTGGTTCGCCCTTTCCAAATCCGGGTGCGCTACCAGGACCTGGATGGGCAAACCCGGGAAGAGGTGATGGACGATCTGCTGGCCCGGGTATTCCAACATGAATTAGACCATCTCAATGGGGTGCTGTTTATTGATAAACTCCCGGTCATCCAGCGTAAATTGCTGGAGCCGAGACTAAAACAGATTCGGGAGGCCTTTTCACTCCTGTGACCAGCCTGCGTATTGTATTCATGGGAACGCCGGATTTTGCGCTTCCCTCTTTGGAAATCCTTCATCAATCGCACCACCGGATTGTCGGGATTGTCACCCAGCCGGATCGCCCGCGGGGCCGGGGGCAAAAAGTGCTCCCGTCGCCGGTTAAACAATATGCGCAAAGCCAGGGCATCGGGCCGATCCTCCAGCCGGAGCGGATGAAGGATGCGCAATTTATCGAAGCCCTCCGGGCGCTTCGGGCGGATTTATTTGTGGTGGTAGCCTTTCGTATTCTTCCCGAGGCGGTTTTTACCATGCCGCCCAGGGGAACCATCAACCTGCATCCCTCGGAACTGCCCAAATATCGCGGGGCTGCCCCGATTAACTGGACTATCATCAACGGAGAAACCGAGACCGCCGTCACCACCATCTTCATCCGTAAGGAAATCGATGCAGGAAACATTATCCTGCAGAAAAAGCAACCGGTGTATCCGGACGACACCGCCGGTTCGCTGCACGAGCGGCTGGCCCGCTCCGGGGCCGATCTGCTCTTAGAGAGCGTGAATTTGATTGCGGAAGGCAAGGTTGTTCCCCGGAAACAAGATGACCAGTTGGCCTCCCCTGCCCCCAAACTGACCAAAGAGATTTGTCATCTTTCCTTTGCCCAGCCGGCCCGGCAGGTAAAACAGTGGATTCACGGCCTTTCCCCCTACCCGGGAGGATTTACCTTCTACCGGGAGCGCCAATTGAAAATTTTCCGGGCCGAAGTGGTGGACTCGGAATCGCATGCCCAGCAGCCCGGCCAAATCCTCAAAGCCGATAAGGAACGGATTTGGGTTGCCTGCCAACCGGGAATCATCTCCCTTTTGGAACTGCAAATGCAAGGAAAAAGGCGGCTTTCCGTCGTTGATTTTCTGCGCGGCAATGCTTTGCCGGAAGGTGAAATTTTGAGTTAAAAAAATCCCCCTGCCATTGACAGGGGGATCGGTTGCCCTGGAGGAGTTGAGGGGATGAGGAAGAGGAGTTTCAGATGCGTTTCCAATGTCCGCCGATCCAAACCCAACCGTGGCGGCGTTTGGCCCAGTGACCCGGCGCCCAGACAAACCCTTTACGGGCTTTCACATAATGTCCCTTAACCCAGACATAGTGTCCGCGCTTCCAGGTCCAGCGCCCGGGAACCCAGATTGCCTTGGTAAACGGCGCCCGGGGACGCACTTCAATTTTCACTTTTGGCGGCGACGTTCTTATGATAATCACCCCGGCCTGCGCCGAACCCGCGCTGAGGACAGCAACAACGGCGGCAGTCAAAAACAGCTTCAGGAAATTCTTTTTCATAGCAAGGCTCCTTTCGGTTTTGTTCTCATATGTTCTGATCCCGGTTATTGCCAAGCCTGTGCCAAACCCCGAATCGCTGAAGAACCGGTCTGTTTGGAGGGATTATTGACCCGATTTGTCCCCTGTGGTACAGGAGGTGTTCTTTGTGGTGCAGCCGCTGCAAGAGCGCCGGGACAAAAATTTCAACTAACTATTGTGAACTTTAATTTTTTTGATAATCTTTTCCAAGTTTGAATGGAAGTGATTTCCTGCAACTAACCAGTGAATGAACAGGGAAGAGGAATAATTATGAAACGAGTATTGGTAACCGGCGCCTGCGGTCAGATCGGATCGGAACTGGTAATACGCTTAGGCAAGCTGTTGGGCAACGGAAATGTGCTGGCCACCGATATCAAGCGGGCCCCGGACATCCTGAAGAAACACGGCAATTTTACCTATCTGAATGTACTGGATTCACACATGTTCGCCAAAGAGGTAGTGGATTTTGAGGCGGACGCTATTTTCCACATGGCCGCTATTCTTTCCGCCAGCGGCGAAAAAGACCCCCAGTTAGCGTACCAGGTGAACATGACCGGCTTGATGAACGCCCTGGAAGTCTCCCGCCGCAAAGGAGTGCAAATGCTGATCACGCCCAGTTCAATCGCCGTGTACGGCCCGGATGCACCTAAACTCCAAACCGTCGAAGATGCTCCATTAAATCCCACCACCATGTATGGGGTCACCAAGGTCGCCGGGGAAAAGCTGCTCCAGTATTATCACATCAAGTACGGGTTGGATACGCGCTCTTTGCGCTACCCGGGGATTATCAGCGCGGAAACGCCCCCGGGCGGCGGCACCACTGATTTTGCCGTTGATCTCTATTGGCACGCTCTCCGGGGAAAACCGTATTCCTGCTTTGTCAAAGAAGACGCCGCCCTGCCGTTTATGTACATGCCGGACGCCATCAAAGCAATTATTGATTTAGCCAAAGCGCCCGCCGAACGCCTGCACCGGCGGGTTTATAATGTCCACGCAATGAGCCTTACCGCGGGCGATATCGTCGCATCGATCCGCAACCATATCCCGGACTTCCGGGTGGAATACCGCCCGGATTATCGCCAGGAAATCGCCGATTCCTGGCCGGCCAGCCTGAACGACGCCCCGGCGCGGGAAGACTGGCGCTGGCGCCCGGATTTTGGCCTGGAAGCAATGACCCGGGATATGCTCGACCGTATCAAACGTAAATTATCCGATTAACACTCTTGCTCCGCCGGAATTTGCCGGGAAGTGCATTTCCCCGGGGCAAAACGCGCAGTCACCATAAAAAGAGGGGTCGCTATGAAAAATTCCAAAATTGTCGGTATGGGGCATTTTGTTCCCGAGCAGGTTGTAACCAACTTCGACCTGGAAAAAATGATGGACACGTCGGACGCCTGGATCCGGGAACGCACCGGTATCGAAACCCGCCGCTGGATCAGGCCGGGTGAACATACCATCTACGGACTTGGCTATAACGCCAGTAAGCTGGCCCTGGAACGCGCCGGCGTCGACGCCAGTGAAATCGAGCTGATTGTTTTTGCCAGTGTTTTAGCCGACCATGGCTTTCCGGGCGGGGGATGCTTTATGCAGGAGCAGCTCGGGATTCCCGGCGTGCCGGCCATCGATATCCGCAATGCCTGCTCCGGTTTTACCTATGCGCTTTCCATTGCCGATAAATTTATCAAGACCGGAACTTACAAAACGGCCCTGGTGGTGGGCGCCGAAATTCAAAGCACCGGCATCGACCGAACCACGCGAGGCCGCGATATTTCGGTCATCTTCGGCGACGGGGCCGGGGCGGCAGTGGTTGTGGCGACAGACGACCCCCAAAAAGGCATCTTAACCACCCACATGCACGCCGACGGCCGCTACGCTAAAAAACTGTGGTGCGACTGGCCCTCCATCCACTACACCCCGGCCGTCAAGCAGGTGTTTGACGACCCGGAACACAATTTCCCCCACATGGACGGCCGCTACGTGTTTAAACACGCCGTCACCCGTTTTCCGGAGGTCATCATGGAAGCCCTGCAGGCTACCGGGTACACCATCGAGGATCTCGACCTGGTTATTCCTCACCAGGCCAACCTGCGCATCACCGAAGCGGTGGCGCAACGCCTGGGTGTGCCGATGAGCAAGGTGTTCAGCAATATCCAGCGCTATGGAAACACCACCGCCGCCTCCGTTCCCATCGCCATGAGTGAAGCCTGGGAGCAGGGGTTGATTAAAGACGACGCCCTGGTCTGCCTGGCCTCTTTCGGCGGCGGCTTTACCTGGGCTTCCCTGCTGGTTCGTTTCTGAGAATGCTCCATGGTTCTTGAGCAAAAATAATTTGACGCTGAAAATAATTCGTTCCAGGCTCCTGCCTGGAACGAATTATTTTTCAAAAGCTCTGCTTTGCCCTTGCTAGTCTTCTGTAGAATAGCTTTCTTCTCGTTCCAGGCTCCTGCCTGGAACGAACTTTTCAATTAAAGCTCCGCTTTCCCACCGCCTGCAGGATATCGCTTAAAAACAGTACGATTGTATCACAGCGGGTACGTGTTGACCTCGAACAGGCAAAAAGCAGCATTCCTTCGGGAAACTGATCTCTTGCTTGACAAACACCGGCCGGCTTATTAAATTCATCCCGCTTTAAACAAAGACATGCCGGGATGGCGGAATTGGTAGACGCGCCGGACTCAAAATCCGGTTCGGGTGATACCGAGTGTGGGTTCGAGTCCCACTCCCGGTACAAGATGGCTGCTCGATAATCCGGGCAGCCATTTTTTATTTGGGGCCTGGATTGTCTTCCGCTGCATAAACGGGCGCTTCGGCTGCTTACTTCACTAATGCTACGCGCTTACCAGTTTTTTGCTGTTGAGTCACAGGAA
>JAJRYW010000631.1 GCA_024275555.1 Calditrichota bacterium
ACCAGTTTGCCGATGGTGGGCTGTTTGGCGTTTGCTTGCAACCGCTCCCAGCGCGCTTCTTTGGGAACCCAAAAAATATTTTCCGCAGCGTATTCGTCGCGGTCTTCCGGGTCGGTGTATTCGGTTTCCCGCAGCGCCTCCAACTGCTTGTACTTCGACTGAAAAGCATCGGAGATGTATTTCAAAAAGATCAATCCCAATACCACGTGCTTGTACTCGGAGGCGTCCATGTGCCCGCGCATCTTATCCGCCGCCGCCCATAATTGATTTTCAAACCCGAGATTGGCGCCGTTACTGTTCCTGGCCATATAAAATTTTTCCTTGTCTATCCTGGTTGGTCATTGATTTGACTGTAATCGTTTGGGAGCACCCGGAATCGCCATACATAGAAATCACTTCCCCAATTTCCCATCAGAAACGCACCTGAACAGAAAATTTTCCGGACAAAAAAATTTACACCTCAATGGAAAATTAATACTTCTTTTTATCACGTTTCAATATTTGGCGGAATAAATACAAAATATAGTCTTTTTAAAAATCAAAATCAAAACCGATTTTGTCCCGGCCTGCGCTGCGGCAAGCGATCCATACCCGGCTGTATAGCGGTAACCAACGGCTGGTGGATTTCCCAGGGCGGCGCGGTGAACTTCTGCTCCTCTTCCCGGGAAACCGATATGGGCTGCGGCGCGGCCTTTCATGATACGCTGGTGGAGGTGGAGGGGCAGTAATCACAGGAGCCTTTTTACCCCGCTCCTCCCCCCGAGCCGCCGGCGCCCCCTCCGCCTCCGCCGCTGGCGCCGCCGCCGGTTCCGGTCGCGGAGCTGAAACTGCTGTTCGCTACGTTCACCATAGAAGAAACAGCCTCGCCCAAAGAGGCGCCAAGATGATCGCCGGAATAGCTGCCAGGATAAATGTACCAGGGGAAAATTGCAGCGTGCTGCTCGCTGGGGATCAGGCCAATCAACTCTTTAATGCGGTTTGAGGCAACCCCCAGCACGATGCCGTAGATCAGGTAGCGGCTGAGATTGCCGGTTAGTTTTACCCGGTCATCTTCCATGAATTTGTATTTTTGCAGGTACCGGCGCAGCCCCTTCCAACGGGCGTACTGGTCTGCGTACGGTCGGGCCACCCTATTGGTGGTCAGGGTTATAATGAGGAGAGTTAAGCCTGTTGCAAAAGGGATGACCGCCCCGGGTCCCGCCAGAAAAATTGCCGCAGCGCCGAGCAATATCAGCCCGATGGACGGGATCAAACCCCGGAGCAGCTTTCTTTTGCTCTCCCGATCATAAAACCCTTGTTCCTCTGCCAGGGCGGATACTCTTTTTTTCCATTTATTGAACCACTTTAGTGTTTCGCTGCGGGACCCGGCAATTTCTTTCATGGAGATGCGATCACGTCCTGCGCCTAATCTCTCGAAGAGAAAGTCGAGCACTTCCTGCTCGAATGGCAGAATCGTGTCTGCCTTTTTCTCCACCGCGCTGCGATCCAACTGGAGTATGTATTCCGTTTTTTCTTTCTTCCCAAAGAACGATTTTTTGAGCGTCTTTTCTTCCTCGATGGTGAGAATCCCCCGCCGGGCCAGATCGAAAATCGTCGCCGTGAGGGCGGAACCTGAAATTGAGCGGTTGTTTACAAAATAGCTTATCAAGGCCGGCGGCAGGTCAGATGGAATGTCTGAGTAGTATTCCGACTGTGTACCAGGTGGATAGGCGCGCCCATACCGGTTATAGATTCGCATCCAGGCCAATATGGCGGAAAGCGATAGAACGGCAAATATGATCGACCACTTCCACCAGCGCTCATTGCGCTCTGCCAATTCCCGCTGCGCCCGGATTCTGGCTTCGTTTGCTTCTTTTGCCCACCGGGTTTCTGCTTCGATAATACGATCTAATTGGGGGAGGTTGCTGGTCATAGGAAGGCCTGGCGTCAGCCGGGAGGGGAAGAGCACCCGGTCTTCCCAATACTGATGCGGCGGTAAATTCGATACATTGAGCAACACCGTATTCGCATCTTCTATCGACACATTTCCACATAGCGGACCGTGGGCCCAGGCGTGGATTTCCTCGCGCCCGGCCCCTTCGGGAAGCTTGACCGTTACCTGCACTTCCCCTGTCGCATGATCCCAGCCGGCGCCAATAAACTGGTAGTAGAGCTCCGAGACATCCGGATAAACTTTAAGCAGGTTGGCAACCCGGTAAGAAAGAATAAATGTGCGCGTTTCGTCGGAAGCGCGGTAGAACCATTTTACATACAATTCATCTTTGCTCTTTTTAATCTGATATGTTCCGCGCTCCCCAGTGCGGCCCGGCCGGTAAGCCTGCTCGGCTTCCCGAAGGCTGAAGTCTTCCACGGAGGCGAATCCCTGGATAGGCAGCCGGTAATCCGCCCATCTGAATTGCCCTTTGAAGCGATAGGTTCTGGCCTCCTCGATTAACATACTGCCATCGGGATTGACCCGGGCCAGGATTTCCACACGTTCGATTCGATACGATTTTGACTGGGCCGGGCTAAAAAAAGTGAATAAGTGGGCCAGCAGGATAAGAGGGATTATATGAATTTTTTTCATCATTTCGCTCCAGTGTATTTTATAGAACTTTGTGCATTCGAGGAGCTGTTTGTTCCGACCTTATTCATTAAACAGCTTCTCTTATCAGGCTATCCGGCCCAGATGCATTTATCAGATCTACAATTTATCACCCTCTTCCGGTTCAACATCCGGAACTTTTGAGAGAGCGTCTTTAAATTTAGCTTTGCTTGCTCTTTGGGCGCGTTTTTCTAAGTATTCTTCGGTTAATAGTGCGGATAATTTTTCTGCCAGGGCAGAAGTGATAAATTGATTGATAGAGATGTTCTCCGCTTTTGACAGCTCTTTAATTTTTCTATGTAATGATTCCGGTAATCTTAAACTCAGCGTGCTCATGGTAACTCTCCGATCTTTTTCAAAAACTCTTTTGGGGTTAAGGCTTCTAACCCAAATTTATCGATGTTTACAAAATTTTTTTTGTTGTAGGTAACGATAAAATCACTTTCTGCTTCTACGGCTAATTCCAGTATCAGATCATCCTTCGGGTCTTTTAAGTGAGGCCGCCACAGGTAAAATATTTCCCGCTTATCAGCAATTTTACAAATGTAGTCCAAAATATTATCAATATCCTGGTGATTTAAGCTTAGATTTAAATGGCCTCTTTTTAAAACATCCTCGTATTCCAAAATCAAAGCAACTGAAATACTGGTAACAAATTTTTCTTTGTCAATCAGTGTAAGTAGTTTATACGAAGCTCCCCTTCGTGATTTTAACGCCGAGACGATGACATTTGTGTCAATCACAATTCCATATTTCTTCATGTGGTATTGTATGCAATACCACTCGACAAATCAAGTAGATTTTGATTAGAAATTTGAGACATTGCTGAAAAACCATTCTTAGATTTGCGCAATTGTGCCATATATTTTATGATGGTTGAATTTATTGGTTCTGAAAATGATAGTTAAGTACGAGTCCTAAATGCAATACGGTTTTGTCTTTGATCCGGCCAAATGCACCGGTTGCCAGGCCTGCCAGGCGGCCTGCGATATCGAGAACCGGTTAGACCCGCGCAATCCCTGGCGGGAAATCCACACTTTTAACCCCCGCCGGATACCCGGCTTGCCGGTGTTCCACCTCTCGCTGGCCTGCCATCACTGCCAGGAGCCGGCCTGCCTGCGCTGTTGCCCGGCCTCGGCCTACTCCAAATCCCCGCAAACCGGGGCGGTGCTGATCGACCCGGATAAATGCATCGGCTGCAAATACTGCTCCTGGGCCTGCCCGTATGACGCGCCCCGGTTCAACCGCCAGTTGGGGATTATGCAAAAATGCACCTTTTGCCAGCCGCGGCTGGAGGCGGGAGCAGCGCCGGCCTGCGTGACCGGTTGCCCCACCGCCGCACTGCAATTTGAAGAAGTTGAGCAGCCGCACCGGGATGCCGCCGTCCCGGGCTTTCAATACCGCGACATAAATCCCTCGATCCGCTTTGTGCAAAACGGTGAAGCTGGCCTATCGATCGAGAATGCGGCCGCTGTCTCGGCCATCGACCCCGGCCAGTGGGCGGAGCTGAAATCCCATTTACTGCCCGCGCCGAAAATTTCCCTGGGCAGCGAGTGGTCGCTGCTCTTCTTTACCCTGCTGATGGGCCTGCTGGTTGGCTACTGGGGGGGCAAAACGCTGCTCGGAGAACCGGCATCCCCGCTGCTCTTCCCCGGCGGCGCAGCGACGGCGATGCTGCTGAGCGCGCTGCACCTGGGTCGCAAAGAACGCGCCTGGCGGGCGGTCCTGAACTGGCGGCGCTCTTCGCTGTCGACAAAGTGTACCAGGTTGCCGAGACGCCTTACCTGGAACGGCACAGCGCCCGGGTGCTTTTCAGCGGGCTGCTCTGGCTGAGCGTCTTCGCCGGCTCCCCAACGGGGCAGGCGCTCCCGGCGCTGCTGCTGATGGCCTCGCTGAAGCTGACCTTCTACGTCTGGCGGCAATTGGAATGGATTCGGCAGCGCCGGGCCGTATCGTTAACACATATCTTGCTGCGGATCGGAATCGGCTTTACCTTGCCGGCGGCGCTGATCATTCTGACCGGGCAGCTAGAGCACCCGCTGGTGCTGATCAGCCTGGGAATCGGGGAACTGATCGACCGGCTGGAGTTTTACCGGGAGTTGGAAATATCTACACCTGCAAAACAGATGATTGTTGATTTGGAAAAAAAATTGGTTGAGCTGGGATCATGAGTTCCATTTCATCCCGGCTTTTCGTGTTTTGGGAAGACGCCGAAACCTTCGATTAATTTTGACGCAGATAAACGCAGAAAGAGCGGATTTTCGCTGAAAAGGAATTACAAATGTAACTATCTTGACAATGTTAGATTTCAAAAGATTTCGACAGGATTAACAGGATATACATGATATTTCAACTGGATGATCAACAAATCTTTAAATATAGACGCGTGAATAAATTCGAGAAGACCGCCGGTTCTCTGGTAGCCGCAGACTTAACGCCTGCGAAGCTTTTCGTGTTTTGGGAAGACGCCGAAACCTTCGATTAATTTTGACGCAGATAAACGCAGAAAGAGCGGATTTTCGCTGAAAAGGAATTACAAATGTAACTATCTTGACAATGTTAGATTTCAAAAGATTTCGACA
>JAJRYW010000632.1 GCA_024275555.1 Calditrichota bacterium
GAGAGGCGTTCCGGTTTCATCCAGCGCCCCGGTAAGCCGCGCTAAAGCTGATAAGAAAACGCTTTCATCAAAAGACGGCCCCGGCAAGCGGGTTGGCCGGGCGCCCGGCCCCATACCGATGACCCGGATTCCCAGGGCGTTCAGAGAATCGACGGTTTGCTGAAGCGAAGCGGTACCGGCCGGGGCAACCGCCCCCGGGACGGTATTGTCTGCCAAAGATTTTGCATCGCTGACAAATCCGAAACGGACGCTGCCGGGAACCGTGGACCTGCCGGCAAAAGCGGACGCCGGTTCGCTATGACGGCCAATCCCGTAAATTGAATCGGGAATATCTTCCTGCACCGGAAAGGTTGCCACCGGAGAAATGTCCGTGGCCAGCAGAACCAGGTGCAGGGCGTCTTCCCGCCACCCTACACCGCCTAAGTTTCCCGAGGCCGGGGCTGTATTCGAGTAAAAGGGAGGCACGTCCCCGCTCTTGCCGGGGGATACCTGGGTAGAAATTGCCCCGGCAGGGCCGCTGTCCAAGGCGCTTCCGTTGCCGTCGCCGTCAAATCCCTTTCCGGCGGCAACCTGGAACAGCCCCTCGGCGATGGATGCTTCCGGGCCGTCGCCGCCAAACCCGGGCGCGGTACGGCGCAACGCCTGAACAATGAGGGAATCCAATTCATCCCGGCTCCCGGCGTCCTCGACCGAAATGATAGGCTGATTCAGAATAAACGGCCTTCCTTCCCGATGTTCGCGGGAGAAATCGTGGCCCGGCCCGCCAAAATCTTCAAACCGGGCGGCTCCGAAGGCAAGATTCACCCCGGGCAGTTCTCCCCGGAGCTGATCGGCCAGCGCCGGAAAAAGCCGGGCAAGGCGTTTAATGGTGGACAAAAAACTGTTTGTATCGTCCAGGAGCAGCAAGACATCCACTTTTTCCCGGATTGAATGCGGGGGGAGCAAAAGGCCAACCTCGACGTCTTCCGAACCTCCCTGGCATAGCGGCGTCGGCGGGTTTATCACAATGCTGTCCGGAAATGCTTGCTGAGCAAACAGGCAGTTTGCAAAAAGTAAAAAGATTGCCGCAGGAATAATCCCCTTCCATGGTATCATCAGTCAGTCCTCCTTAACCAACATTCAAAGTACAATGGATAGAATCGGCTTCTGAAGGGATATTAATAAGGGGAGAGCGCAAAAATTTGTATGAGTGAGCGGCAAACTTACGGCAGGCAATAAAACAATCACACCTGGCGGTTAAGCCAGGTGTGATCGGAAAAACAGAAATTATTTCAGCAGAACCATCTTGCGGGTAGCAACAAAGTCGCCGGCCACCATGCGGTAGATGTACATACCGCCGGCCACTTTCTGACCTGCATTGTTAGTGCCGTCCCATTCAATCGAGTACTCGCCGGGAGACATATCTTTACTAATCAACGCTTTTACCTCACGTCCGCTTATATCGTAAATTCTTATCGATACATGAGATACCCAGTTGTTGTTGCTGGCCACACTAAAATGAATCGTGGTGCTCGGGTTAAAGGGATTGGGATAGTTCTGTGTTAAGGCA
>JAJRYW010000633.1 GCA_024275555.1 Calditrichota bacterium
CGAAAAATTAGGCGAAGATATCCTGCGTATTTTAAAGGAGCCCCAGGATTGGTCGCCGGTAACCGTGCCGGAAAAACAGCTCCTGGGTATGTTTCAGCGTTCTTTATTCCCGATGCGCATGACCCGGGCTTCCAACTCCTGGGTGGTTGCGCCGGAAAAATCGCAGTCCGGAGCCGCCCTGCACGCCAGCGATCCGCATCTGCAAATCAACCAGATTCCCGGATTCTGGTACGCGGTGGGCCTGCACTCGCGGGAAGGAACCGAGGTCCTGGGAGTAACGGTTCCCGGGCTCCCCTTTGTGGTCATGGGCCATAACCGCGACATTGCCTACGCCTTTACGGTGGCCTCGGTGGATGTGATTGACTACTACCGCTACCAGCGCAATCCCGAAGACAGCCTGCAGATCCTCACCGAAAACGGTTACCAGCCCCTGCTGGTTCTGGAAGAAGACTTGCGCGTAAAGGGGGAGAAAAAACCTCGCCGGGTGCATATTTACCAAGCCCCATCAGGGCCGGTGGTGGAGCACGATTCCACCAGCCTGCTGGCGCTGCACTGGGCCGGCTACGATTTTAATGTGAGCGACATGGTCGCCGCGGTAGAAAAACTGCAGCAGGCCGCCTCGTTCGACGAGTTCCGCCAGGCGGTAACCCAATTGGGCGCGCTTGATGTAAACTGGACCTATTCGGATCGACAGGGCAATATCGGTTACCAGTTGGGCGCCCCCATTCCCAGGCGGGACTATGCCAACACCTTTACACAGCTTCCCGCGGAAGACCCGCAATTCCGCTGGCAGGGTTACTATCCGCTGGAGGAGACTCCCTTTGCCTATAATCCGCAGCAGGGCTGGCTGGCCACCTGCAACAATCAAATTGTGGGAGAAGACTGGCCCTACGCCATCCCGGGGTTCTACGATCCCTATCGCATAACCCGGGCGGTAGCGCTGCTGACCGAAAAGGATGTCTACAGCGCCGACGATCTGCGCGCCATGCAGTTAGACCGCGTCTCCGGCTTTGCGCTGCGCTGGAAACCGCTTCTGCAGCAGGCCGCCGAATATTCCGGCCATACCGAACTGGCCCGGGCAATCGCCTCCTGGGACGGCAATATGTCCCCGGAGCAACGCATCCCGGCGGTCTTCCGACTGTGGTGGGAATTCCTGGCCCGGCCGCTTTACCGGGATCAGTTAGGCGAGGAATGGAAGTTGGGCCAGCATATCCAGGAAGAGGTGCTGACCGCCCAACTTGCGTCGGTGATTGACGACGTTACCACCGATCATCCCGAGACGCTGGTGGAAATTGCCGCGGCGGCGCTGGATTCGGTGCTGGCCGCCTTTCCCCAGTCTACCTACGGAGAAATCAGCGTCTTGCAGCCCCTGCACCCCCTGGCCGGGGTGGAGATGCTCAACCGTTGGCTGAACCTGAGCCGCGGCCCGGTTCCCCTTGGCGGGGACAAGGGAAGCCTCAACGCCAACTTCAATTTCTGGGATGAGCAAAACCAACGCTTTACCGCCGTGGCCGGGCCAAGCATGCGCTTTGTGCTGGATTGGGCCAATGTGGATGAGTTTACCCTGATCACCAGTATGGGACAGTCCGGCAACCCCTTCAGCCCCCATTATGATGATTTCTTTGACTACATGCAGTCCGGGAAAACCTGGGTGGTTCCGTTTAGCCGCGACAAGGTGTTGCAGCGGGCGAAGAGCACCCTGGTGCTGACGCCCCAATTACCCTGAACAAGGCCGGGAGGAGAACGTGGCAAGGAAGAGCAGTTGGATCGGGAGACTGGTCGGCGGCGCGCTGGGCCTGGCGGTCGGCGGCCTGCCCGGTCTGTTCATCGGGATTGTGCTGGGGTTTTTCATCGACAAATTTCTCAGCCGGCAGGTTCCTGACAGCCGTCGCCGGGAAGAGGTGTTTTTCCGGAATACCTTTGCCTTGTTCGCTAAACTGGCCCGGGCCGATGAACGGATCAGCCGCGAGGAAATCGCCATAATCGAGCAGTACATGCGCGACTACCTGCGATTAGACGAAGCGGCCCGCCGGGAGGCGATCGCCATTTTCCGGGACGCCCGGGATTCCGGAACGTCGTTCCATTTATATGCGCAGGAGTTTTATGACACCTTTCGCGATGATCCGGCCGTACTGCGCCACCTGGTCGATATGCTGCTTCAGTTGGCCCGGGCCGACGGCCAATTCCATCCCGGCGAGGAAGCCCTGATCCACACTGTAGCGGCCATGTTCGGCATCTCCGACCTGGAATTGGAGATGATGAAACAGCGCTATTTCCCCCCGCAGGAACACGATCCCCTCCGGCGCGCCTATACGGTGCTGGGCTGCCAGCCGGGCGACTCGGTGGAGTATATCAAACGCCGCTTCCGGACCCTGGCCAAGGAACACCATCCCGACGCCCTGCGCGGCCGGGGTTTGCCTCCCCAATTTTTAGAACAAGCCAAAGAAAAATTCCAGGAAATCCAGCAAGCCTACGATCAGATTAAACGGCAGCGGGGCTTTTCTTAAGCAGTTTCTCCGCCCCGGTGGGACAATTATAGACGCATGAATAAACTCGAGAAGACCGCCGGTTCCCAGGTGACCGCGTTCCGGTCTGCCGGAATTGCGAAACACCGCCGCAGCAACAAAGACACCAGCGGGAGTAACTATGCGCAGTCTAAAGTGTGCGGATACTCATTTGCTTTCGTCTTGGCAATGTAAGCAGAGCTTA
>JAJRYW010000634.1 GCA_024275555.1 Calditrichota bacterium
ACGGGCGTCGATGTAGGGGCGGGAATGGCCCACCACCCGGAATTGCCCCGGCCCGTCAGCGGGAGGCGGTTCATCACCGGGCTGGCCTGATCGGGCATCTGCTGCGACGGCTTCGGCAAGCTGGTCCGGCGCAAGCGCCGCTTCGGCAATGGCCTCGATGATCTTTTTGTAGCCGGTGCAGCGGCAGATGTTGCCGGAGATAGCTTCTTTGATTTCTTCAATGGTAGGATGCGGATTTTCTTTCAGAAAGGCCAGGGCGGTCATGACCATACCCGGGGTGCAGAAGCCGCATTGGATAGCGCCCTTTTCCACAAATTTTTCCTGCAGGGGATGCAGAACGCCGTTTTGGGCTGCTCCTTCGATGGTGAGAATTGAGGCTTCCCGGTAGCGCAGCGCCGGGGTGAGGCAGCTTAACACCGGCCGTTCGTTCACCAGCACGGTACAGGCTCCGCAGGCGCCCTGCTGGCAGCCGATTTTGGTTCCGGTCAATCCCAGGCGGTTACGCAGCACCGATGCGAGCGTCTCATGGGGAGCAACCAGCACTTCCTGCTGCTTGCCGTTCACAGTTAATCGAAGGTGTTCCATAGGACTCCTGATGATTTTATATTCTGAAAAAAACTCTCCGTTTTTTATCTACCGAGACCCAGAATCAAACAACGTTCCCTACACCCCAGCCCCAATGCTCTTCCCCCCATCGACATGAAAGACCTGGCCGGTAATAAATTCGGCTTCTTGCGAGGCCAGGAAAGCCACCATCCGGGCGATATGCTCCGGGCGGCCCATCTTTTTGGTGGGCTGGGCGGCAATCAGTTTTTGCTGAACTTCCCGGGGAAGGCTCCGGGTCAGCTCGGTGTCGATCAGCCCCGGGGCCACGGCATTGACGGTGACCCCATATTTGGCCAGTTCCAGGGCCAGGGCGCGGGTTAAACCGACCAGGCCGGCTTTGGAGGCCGAATAGTTGGTTTGACCGGGATTACCCAACCAGGCCCGCGAAGCAATATTAATGATGCGTCCCCGGCGCTGTTCGCGCATCAGGCCCGCTGCTTCCCGGCACATCAGCCAGGCCCCGCGCAGGTTGATCCGCAGCACCGCGTCAAACTCTTCGACGGTCATCTTCCAGATCACCCGGTCGCGGATAATGCCGGCGTTGTTCACCAGCAGGTCAATACCCTGGTATTCGCGGCGAATGAATTCGTACAACTTTGCCACACTCTGCTCATCGCCGACATCGCAGGGGTGGAAAACGGCCTTCCCCTCGCCCAACTCACTTGCCGCTTCCCGCCCGGCGTGTTCATCGATTTCAGCGATCACGACGAAAAAGCCATCCCGGGCAAGCTGCCCGGCGATGCTGCGGCCAATCCCTTTCCCGGAACCGGTGACTACTGCCAGCTTCATTTGCAACCCTGCGTCATAGGTTTTTTGCCTGCCTCAAGGGGCCTTGTTTTTAATATGGTCTGCCCGGATTTTAAAGACAAGAACATCTTATTTATTTTGGCTTCCCGGCCGTCATCACAAAGGGATTCGCCGGGATGTTCCGGGCGTCATCACTTCGTAAACCGGATACATCGCACCTGTTTAACTGTTTGGCCAAACTGTTATATATCAACCACTTACAATTTGAATACAGAGTTGCAGAGCAAACCGCCGGCCGCTTTCCGAAATACTGATTTACGGCAGGATTACCGCCCGGCCAGGGGCGTTTTCAGAGCAAATTCTTATCAAAAATATAATGATTGCTTGCAAAAAATTAAAATAAATTCTATCTTCAAATTAGGAAATCAGCCTAAACATTTCGGAATCTATAATTCTCATTGATGGTGCATTTATGGAGTCATTAGAAGAGATTATCGGGTATTCAAAAGAGCAGGCATTCGATCTGGACTTTACCACCGCCAGGGAATGGAAGGCCGCCCAGCCGTCCCGTATCCTGGTCGGTTACCTCCCCATTTATTTCCCGCGCGAGCTTGTTCACGCCGCCAATGGTATGGCTGTCGGCGTTATGGGCGGGGGCGACCGGATCCAGATTATCCGGGGCGACGCCTATTACCAATCGTACATCTGCCATCTGCCGCGAGGGGTGATCGAACTGGCCCTGAACGGCAACATGGATGATATCGACGTTTTTATCTTTCCGGCTATTTGCGATGTAATCCGCAACCTTTCCGGCATGTTTCAGCTTTTAGGAAAAGGCAAATTTGTAAAATACCTGGATTATCCTCAGAATTTTGACCCCGACATTGGCGGGGTTTTTTATCGCACGGAATTGCAGCAGGTTATCGACGAGATGTATAAATTAAACCGGGTCGAAGTAACCCGGGACGCATTGAATCACTCGATTCGGCTGTATAATCGCAACCGGCAGTTGATCGAACAAATTTACAATATCCGCTGGGAATTCCCCTGGCGGATTACCGCCGAGAACCTTTACTATGTGATCCGCGCCGGGCTGACCATGCCGGTTGAACAGCACAATCAGTTGCTGGAATCCGCTATTCAGTTTCTTCAGGAAGATATCGGGGAGCCGATGGACAACATCCGGGTGGTGGTGTCCGGGGCGTTTTGTGAGCAGCCGCCCATCGGGCTGATCAAAACCATAGAACTGGCCGGCTGCTATATTATTGATGATGATTTTATGCTCGGCTCCCGCTGGATTGAGGGGGATATTGACG
>JAJRYW010000635.1 GCA_024275555.1 Calditrichota bacterium
ATCCAAGGCATGGATCCCCGCCGGGATCGCTTTGCTGGGGCTGGCAGTGATCTCCGTACCCGTCGCTCAGCGTCTGGGCGCCCAGGCCCAGGCCCCAGCCCCGGTCGCCGAAGCAGCCGCACCGGCCCCCGCACCGGCCGGCAGCGAAGCAAAAAAGGACTCCTATATTGAAATTCGCTCTCCAATGGTAGGAACTTTCTACCGCTCTCCGGCCCCGGACGCCGATCCCTATGTGGAAATCGGCGATACGGTGAGCCCCGACACGACGCTGTGTATCATCGAGGCGATGAAATTGATGAACGAAATCCAGGCCGAACACAGCGGCAAAATCGCCAAGGTTTTAGTCGAAAATGGCCAGCCTGTCGAATACAACCAGGTTCTCTTTCTCCTGGAAAAATAAATTGGCCCGGGCGACATTAACTGGAAGGAATGGAGGTGGAAGAGCGTGTTCAAGAAAATATTAGTGGCCAACCGAGGCGAAATTGCCCTGCGTATTATCCGAGCCTGCAAAGAATTAGGCGTGCAAACCGTTGCTGTTTATTCGAGTCAGGATGAAACAGCGTCTCACACTATCTTTGCCGATGAGAGCGTCTGTATCGGCCCCCCGGAAAGCAGCAAAAGCTACCTGAACACCACCCGAATTATTGCCGCCGCCGAGATTACCGGCGCAGATGCGATTCATCCCGGGTACGGTTTCCTGGCCGAAAACGCCGAGTTTGCCGAAATGTGCGAGTCCATCAAACTTACCTTTATCGGCCCCAGTGCAGAGGTTATCCGCAAAATGGGCGATAAAGCAGTGGCTAAGGAAACCATGAAAAAAGCCGGCGTGCCCGGCGTGCCCGGCAGCGAAGGGATTTTAGCTTCCGAAGAAGAGGCCATGGATATTGCCCGCCAAATCGGTTTTCCGGTCATCTTAAAAGCCGTGGCCGGCGGAGGCGGCAAAGGAATGCGCATCGTCCGGGATGAAGCCAGTCTGGCCAACAGCTTTATGATGGCCAGCGCCGAAGCGGACGCCAGTTTTAGCAATCCCCATCTGTACCTGGAAAAATATATCGAGAGCCCCCGCCATATCGAAATCCAGATTTTAGCCGATCCCTTTGGCAATGTGGTGCACCTGGGAGAACGGGAATGCTCGATCCAGCGGCGGCATCAGAAACTGATCGAAGAAGCGCCCTCCCCGGTGATTAACAAAAAACTGCGCGAAGAGATGGGAGCGGTGGCGGTAAAAGGCGCCAAATCGGTCGGATATTATAGCGCCGGCACCATTGAATTTCTGCTGGATGAGCACGGCCGTTACTACTTTATGGAAATGAACACCCGTATCCAGGTAGAGCATCCTGTCACGGAAATGGTCTATGGGGTGGACCTTATCAAGGAGCAGATTCGCATCGCCGCCGGCGAGCCGTTAAAGCTGAAACAAAAAGAACTGTTCCCCCGGGGGCACTCAATCGAGTGCCGTATTAACGCGGAAGACCCGGCCAATAACTTTATGCCCTCCCCGGGACGGATCGAAAATTTGCACTTGCCGGGCGGCCCGGGGATTCGCGTCGACACCCACATTTACAACTCCTACCAGGTTCCCCCGTTTTACGATTCCCTGATCGCAAAACTGATCGTGGTGGCCCGGAACCGCCGGGAGGCCATCCGCCGTCTGAACCGGGCCCTGGATGAGTTTGTGGTCGAAGGCATCAAAACAACCATTCCCTTTCACAAATTTGTCATCAATACGCCGGAATTCCAGGAAGGCAACTTTGACACCCATTTCTTAGAAAAAATTTATGATAAAGCCAAATCTGAAATTGTTGTGGAATCTTAAACGGAGGCTGTCATGAACATCCCGGAAGAACTAAAGTACACCAAGGACCATGAATGGGCGCGTATTGAAGGCGATATTGTTGTGGTGGGAATTACCGATTACGCCCAGGGAGAATTGGGAGACATCGTATTTATTGAATTTCCGGAAGAGGGCCAAACCATAAAACAGGGCGACCCGTTTGGAACGATTGAGGCGGTAAAAGCCGTATCGGATTTAATTGCCCCGGTGTCCGGCGAGGTGGTGGAAATCAACACTGCATTGGATGAGTCTCCGGAGACGGTGAACTCAGACCCCTACGGGGAGGGATGGATGATCAAAGTAAAAATATCAAATCCGGAAGAGTTGGAAAATCTGCTGAGTCATGAACAATACGCAGAATTAATTTAAGCGCCGGCCGTTTGAGGATTAAATTATACCTCTTTTCGTGCCGATCATTTGAGCCAGGCAGTTGGCATGAACCAGCTTTTCGCAGGGAATTATGGCCAAAATACTCATTGTCGATGACAATATTGATATGCTGGACACCCTGGAGCATCTCTTCGGATTCTATGATTTTGAAGTGCTCCGGGCGGAAAACGGCAAAATTGCCCTGGGGGTTGCCGAAAAGGAGCACCCTAATCTGATTATCCTGGATGCCCTGATGCCGGTGATGAACGGCTTTGAGACCTGCGAAAAACTCAAGAAAAGCAAAAAAACCAAAGACATCCAGGTGATTTTTTTGTCGGCCAATTACACCGAACAGGAGCATCGCAGCAAAGGGCTGGAATTAGGCGCGGATGATTACATCTTGAAGCCCTTTAACTTGAAGGAACTGATTGCCAAAGTAAATGCACTCCTGCACCGACAGCAAATTATCGAGAAACTGCGAGAAGCGAATCTGACCTTGCTGAAAAAAGAAAAAACAGCCGATATCTCTTTCCAGGAGTTGCAGGTAAAAGCCGGTTCTTTCCAGGGACGCTTGTCGACAGACCCCCTTACCGGCGTTTATACCGAAACTATCTTTCAGGAGCGCTTGCAGGAATACCTCAAGAAACTCGATGAATCTTCCCGGCCGCTCAGCATTGTGCTGATGGACGTGGATTTTTTCAGCTCGATCAATGAAATTTACGGCGAGCAAACCGGCGACTATGTTCTGATGAAGGTGGCCAATGTTATTTTACGCAACTCCCGCTCATCGGACCTGGTCTTTCGCTTACGAAAAAATCGTTTTGCGTTGTTGTTGTGGGACACCCAGGAAACCGCCGCCTTTTACGAGGCGGAAAAAATCCGCTCTGCTGTCCGGCAAACAAATTTCTTCGACCAGGACTTTTTCCAGTTTAAACGGGTGTCTTACCAGCGCAAGAAAGCAGCCCAACAGGTCACTGTGAGTATCGGCTTGCTGAGTATTGACCGCCCCATAGAACTGAAAGTTTTATTGCACCATGCCGAGCAAGCGCTTCAGGCGGCCAAATCATTAGGGCGGAATAAAACTTTGCGCTATTCGGAAGTCGCTAAAACTGCCTGAGCAGCGGAATTGTCCCCTCCGCCATGACCGCTGTGGCTGGACGATATACCGGCTCTCAATTTTTACCCGGGAGAGCGCCGGAACAAATTCTTTCAGTTTTGATTTTATTTTATTGATATAAATTTGATGAGACGGGACCATCACTATGTCGAGCGATACTCATAAAGCGAAAATTCTTATTGTAGATGACAATGAGAATATTCTCCGGCTATTGCGCATCAGCCTGGAAAAGGCCAATTATGAGATTATTGAAGCCAGCAATGGCGATGAAGGCATGACCCGCGCCTGCGCCGAGCAGCCGGATTTGATTATCTCTGACGTAATGATGCCCCTTACGGACGGCATCGAGTTTTGCTGGATGATCCGCGAAAATTCCCCCATCCCCATGGTTCCCTTTATTTTTATGACCAGCCTGGAAGACAAGGATATGGAAATTCGCGGTTTTCGGGCCGGCGCCGATGAGTACCTGGTGAAACCGGTCGAGCGGGCGGTTCTGTTGGACAAGGTGGAAATGCTGCTGGAACGCTCCCGGAAAGTAAAATCGTTTGGCGCCCGCAATGCCAAATCCGTAAAAGGTTTTGAAGGAAAATTAGCCGATCTTTCCCTGGCGGAATTAATTCAATTGCTTAACCTGAACCAGCGTAGCGGCGTTTTGTATATCGAGGCCCGGCAGGAGGGCGAAATCGTTTTTCATTCCGGCCAGATGGTTTTTGGCCGCTATGGCGACCTGACCGGCGAAGAGGCCATCTACCAGGTCGTGCCGGAAAATACCGGAACCTTCCGGTTCGAGCCGGGTGAAAAAGAAGTCGAACGAAATATCTCCGGCGCGACGATGAACGTGCTGATCGAGGCTTGCCGTCTGGATGATGAAAAAGACTTACAGGAATAACAACCCCGGCCTATCGTGGTCTCCCTCCAATATGTTTACAGGAATTATTTCTCGAATGTATTTATTGTGCTTGTGTATCCTGCTGATCGGCAATACCGGCCTCTTTTCCCAGGATACCCCGGCAATGCACATCCTTTACACCGCCAATCTTTCCGGCGCATTGGAAGACTGCGGCTGCAGCGATACCATCGTTGGGGGGATGTCCCGGGTAAGCCCTTTTATACGCCAGTTTCGGCAAACCCATCCGCACACCCTGGTGGTCGACGGCGGTGATTTCCTGACCAGCTATACGCTGCCGGAAGTCAATCGGCTTATGGCCGATTTCCTGAGCCGGACCCCTTACGATGCGGTGAACTTTGGCGACCAGGAGTTTGTGGAGAGCGCCGCCTTTTTGTTTGCCGGCCCGGATTCTTTTGCCGCCCGCATCCCCTTTACCTCGGCCAACCTGTTCAACAGAACCACTGCACAGCGGCTGGCCCTGCCGGTGCGGGAGATGGTGGTGAATCATATACCGGTGCGGATCATCGGGCTGACCTCCCCGGCGGCATTCGAGTTTATCCGCGCCCCGGAACTTAACATTACCAATCCGGAAGAGGTTTTATTATCTTTAGCCCCCTTAGCTGAGCACGACCGCGTTCTTGATGTGGTTCTTTTTCACGGGGAATGGGAGGCCGCGCAGGGGCTGCTCAAAAATTTTCCCTGGATTGATGTCCTGATCTGCGGGCATAATCAGTATTTGCGTTATGAGAAATACCCGGGCAGCGTCCTCTGCGAAAGCGGCCTGGAGGGTGAATATATTGGTCATCTGAGCGTCTATAGCGCCGCAGACGGATGGCGCTTTGAAAATGAGTTTTTACCGATCACCAAAGATTTTCCATTCGATCCGCACATGCAGGAACGGGTGGATCGTTACAACCAGGAACTGCTAAAGGGACTGAAACCTCCGGAGAACTGACAGGAAACCACCATGCCGATAAAAAACTTGTTTAAGAAGCATATCAAACATAAGAAGAAAGAGGTCAAGCAACTGCGTCGCGGATTTGATCTGCAAATGATCCGGGCGGCCGCCATGTCCATCGGGGGTGAGTTCCGCAGTGTGGAGGTGGGGATTCGTCAATCCGGTCCGCTGCCGCTCCTGGTCGAGCTGAAAAGCAATTTGCTCTCCCCCCGGGTTAACCTGGAAGGATTCCAGCCCTTGCAAAGTGTGCGCGAGCTAATCAAAGCCGGGCTGGAAGCCGGGGTGATGGTGGCCTCCGACAGCGCCTTGATGGGCGGCGATCCTTCCTGGCTGAATTTGATTCGCGCCCACACGGAAATCCCCGTGGTGCAGCGGGATGTCTTTATCGATCCGCTCCAGGTGTACCAGGGCAGGGCCATCGGCGCCGACGCGGTGCTGATTCATGCGGATATCTTGAATGAAAAAGATTTAATCGCCGTGCTGGAGGCCGCCGGTGAGATGGGCATCGAAGCGCTTCTCGAAACCGGCGAGGTTGCCCGGATAAAAAATATTCCCGGCGACCTGGTTAGCGCCGTGGTGTTCGACGCCGGGGATCAGCCGCCGGCGGAGTTGCTTGGGGGGGCCGACCTGCCCGGCTTGCTGATTGCCAGAACTTTTCCCCGTTCCGCCGATGAAATCCGGCAGCTACAAGACGCCGGCGTGCAGGCGGTGTTGCTGTCGGACGCCTTCTGGCTGGAGCCTTCTTTCCTGGAGGCTTTTCTGGAAATCCAAACCTGGCGACAAGCCCTTTAATCCGGAGACAGGGAGGTTGCCCCGTTGAGCGATCCGTCGAAATTGAAAATCTGGCTGGGTAAAACTCTGTTTGGCCTGTTCCTGCTGCGCCGGGCCTGGTGGATAATCCTGGTCGTTCTGCTGATTGCCGGCAGCGTTGGGTTGTACCGGATTCTTCAGCCGCTTCCGGCGGATTTCCAGCCGGAAGATTCCATGATCCTGAGAGTACCCACCGGGGCGACGTTCAAACAGGTTGCCGATTCTTTGCACCGCTATGGAGCTTTAAAATCGCCGCAGATTTTTTTGCTGATGGGTAAAATCACCGGCAAGGAGCGTTTGATCCGCTCCGGCGTCTTCAAGGTTCCGCTGGGGCTAACCGAATGGCAACTGCTGAACTATCTCCAGACGGTTCCTCCGCATCAGATCAAGGTTACGTTTCCGGAGGGCATCCTCTCCTACCGGATGGCCGGTATTGTCCAACAACATCTGGGAGTAGATTCCAGCGAGTTTGTTTCCCTGGTCTACGACAGCGCCTTTGCCCATACTTTGGCGCCCGAGGCGGACAACCTGGAGGGGTTTCTTCTTCCGGAAACTTATTTTTTTGAATGGAAAACGCCGGCCCGGCAGATTATCCGTCGCCTGGTAAAGAATACCCTGAAGATATTTGAGCCGGATTCGGTGCAGGCTCGTTTGCAGGAGTTGGGCTGGACCCGTCAGCAGCTTCTAACTTTAGCCTCGATCATCGAGGGCGAAGTGCTGGTGGACAGTGAAGCCATCTACGTCTCCTCGCTCTATCACAACCGGCTGCGGTTGGGATGGCCGCTCCAGGCGGACCCCACCATCCAGTTTGTGGTTCCCGGCCCGCCTCGCCGGCTGCTGAAAAAGGACCTGGAAATCGATTCTCCCTACAACACCTACAAATACCGGGGATTGCCGCCCGGCCCGATTAACAATCCCGGTAAAAATGCCATCCTGGCGGCGCTCTTCCCGGTGAAGACCAAATACCTCTACATGGTGGCTGTCGGAGACGGCCGGCACAAGTTCAGCCGCACCCTCAAAGAACATAATTATTGGCATAAAAAGTTTAATCAGGTGCGCCGTAAAGTGCGCCGGGAAAAACGGCTGCAGCAGCTGAACCAAAAGTGACCGGTAATGAACAATTCGTTCCGGAGCCCAGTGCGCGTCGACGGAATTTTCCCTTCCATCCAATCGATCAAACCCGTACATTTTGCTAAAACGGAGGTGTGTTATGGTTGAACAAGAATCCCTTAATTATGAAGACGAATTTCTTACCTGCCGCCAGGAAGATCATGTTTTTTGGGTTTACTTCAAGAATAAGGCCATGGCCGTGTTAACCGATCTCTCCCAAAGTGAGCGGCTCTTCAAACGTATCTTGTTCGCTGAAAAGCATCCGGACATACGGGCCATCGTGACTTGTAATCATCCCGATGCGCTGTCTGAACAGGAGTATGAGGTGTTCCTGCAAACTCATTTCCCCACGGACGAGCCGGTTCTTTCCGGAACGGAACGCCACCTGCTCCGCAAGCGCCAGGTGAATATTCTCAACCAGTTTGTCGGGCTGTGTCTGCAATCCCGCAAATTACTGATTGCCGGTTTGCAAGGGCAGGTAGCGACCCCGTTTTTCGGGGCCGCGCTGGCCATGGATTTACGGCTGATTTCTGCAGATGCTTGCTTCTCGCTGAAGCACCTGAAACGCGGAATCGGGGCGCTGCCCTTCTTCTTGCCGCGCATGATCGGCTACAGTCGCGCCAAGCAGCTTCTCTTTTGCAGCAAGGCCATCACCGCGGAGCAGGCCGAAACACTGGGCCTGGTGAACCAGGTGCTGCCGGCGGAATCTTTTGAGCGGGAACTGCGCAGCGCGCTGCGAAAACTCTGTGAGATGGACCTCGAAATGATCAAGACCGTGAAATACCTGATCGAGCCGGAGCAGGCCGAGTTGGAGCGCTACCTGGAACGGGAAACCCGAATCGGGCTGATCTGAAGTCCTTTTTCCCTCAAACCTCTTTTTTTACGAACCATTATTTTCTAAATTGGGCGGTTCTAACAGTTATCCTCAACCTTGAACAAAGTGGAATATTACGTGAAAAAACTTTTAGACGGACTCAATCCCCGGCAACGGGAAGCAGTCGAATTTCTTGGCGGCCCGTTGCTGATTCTGGCCGGGGCCGGGAGCGGGAAAACCCGGGTGCTCACCTATAAAATCGGCTACTTGATCGAGAAAAAGGAGGCGCGCCCGGAAGAAATCCTGGCGCTTACTTTTACCAATAAAGCCGCCGGGGAGATGAAACAGCGGGTGCAGACGCTGCTGAAATCCGACTTGCAGTATATGTGGATCGGCACCTTCCACTCCATTTGCGCCCGGATTTTGCGGCGCGAGGCTCATCACCTGGGATACGATTCCAATTTCACTATTTATGACGTCACCGACCAGGTGCGCCTGCTACAGCAAATCTGCGAAACGATGCAGGTCGATTCCAAGGTGCTGACGCCCAAACGCGCCCAATACCTGATCAGCGATAAAAAAAACAAGATGGTTTCTCCGGAGGATTTTGCCAAAACCGCCGTGCAACGCGCCGAAAAAATTCTCTACGAAGTCTACACCGAGTACCAGAAACGGCTTCGCAAAAACAACGCCCTGGATTTTGACGACCTGCTCCTGAAACCGCTGGAGATATTTACCCGCTCGCCGGAA
>JAJRYW010000636.1 GCA_024275555.1 Calditrichota bacterium
CAACTCGAATACTCCGTGTCAGTAGCTATTATTCTGAGAAATGCTCAGCGTCTCAGACAAACTCCCACCGTTTTTGTACTCCTTCGCAATCACTGATAAACTTGCCTTAAGATTGTCTTTTCCAAAAAAAGAGTTGCACTGACGCATCTTTTGCCTATATTTAGTTAGTGATCGATAACTAATATAGATGGAAAATAGATTGCAAAAAATGCAGGAGGACAAATGAATTTTTACCGAATACTGGCCATTCTCTTGGCAGCCGGCTTGCTGTTCAGCAATTGCAACCGGAACAAATCCGAGGAAGACCCGCATCATTCCGCGGCGGAAACAAGCGACCTCACCCACAGCCCGGCCGGTCAGTCGCCGGAAATCTCTGCCCCGCAGAAGCTGAAATTACCGGAGCACCTGCTTACCGTGCTGCGCAAGGAGATGCAGCTAATTGAGGCGGGGATGGGAGAATTGCTGGCCCACCTGGCCCGGGGCAATGCTGAGGAAGCGCAGAAAACCGCCGAAAAAATTCAGCACAGTTTTATTCTTAAACAAAGCCTTAGCAAGGCAGAATTAAAGCAACTGGTCAGTCTCCTGCCGAAAGAGTTCATTCAGATGGACCGCACTTTCCACGGCAACGCCGGCAAAGTAGCCGAGGCAGTCCGGCAGGGAGATTTTAACGGCGCAGCCGTACTTTACAGCGACATGGCCCAATCCTGTGTCCGCTGCCACACTCAATTTGCAGCGGAGCGCTTTCCGGCGCTGGTGAAAAAATGAGAGACGGAAAAACTTTATGAGCCGACTCAGAACCGAGGAACGACAGACTCAAATCATTGACGAGGCAATTAAGATTATCCACGAACAGGGGTATTCGTCCCTGGCGATCCGGGAATTGGCCAAACGGGTAGGGATTAGCGAACCGGCCATCTACCGCCATTTTACCAACAAAGAAGAAATCATTGCCGGAATTTTGGACCGGGTGCTGAATATGAACAACATGCTCCGCCCAAACCTGAGTACTCTTTCCTCGCCCCGGGAAAAAATCCGGCGATTTATCCTGTTCCACTTTGAATTCTTAAGCAAAAACCGGGAAATCACCTCGGTGATTTTTTCGGAAAACATCTTTGAGTCCAAATCGGTTTTAAAGGCCAAGCTGCACACCATCCTGACCTCCCGGCGCCAGATGCTGAAGACATTGCTTGAGGAAGCCCGGCTGGCCGGCGACGTGGTCGACGCCGACGAAGATGATCTGGCCGTGCTGATCCTGGGCAATATCCGCTTAATTATTATGCAATGGCGGCTGGCCGATTTTAATTTCGACTTAAAAAAGCGGGGCGACCGGATGCTGGCGACCCTGGAAAAACTCATATTCACTTAATGGAGTTCCATTCATGTCTAAAAGCATAGTTTCTCAAGTCATAAATCTCAAAGAAAGCGTGGACTACCAGGCCGGTTCGGTGGTCAGCAAAACCCTGATCGGCAAGAAATCCGGCACGGCGACCCTGTTTGCTTTTGACGCCGGCCAGGGGCTCAGCGAGCATACCGCCCCCTACGACGCCCTGGTTCATATCGTGGACGGCGAAGCGGAAATTACCATCTCCGGCGTCTCATACACGGTAAAAGAAGGAGAAATCATCATCATGCCGGCCAACGAGCCGCACGCGTTAACAGCGCAAAAAGCCTTCAAGATGATGTTGGTAATGATCAAGTCACAGGACTAATTTAATTATTCAGGTCCTTTTCGACAGGATGTACAGGATAAACAGGATATTTCTTAATCATGTCCATCCTGTGCATCCTGTCAGAAGCATAACTGAATGAGCATAATTTATCGATGAAGCGCAAAGTAACCGGATTTCACCGCGACCGGCTGGGCGACTGGGTTGCCGAACTGGAGTGACGGCACACCCGGCATCTCCGCCACAACCCGCCCTGGATGAACCGTTCCCGGCGGGAAAGCGAGACCCGCCGGAACGCTTTCATCGGCGCAGAACCGGATTGCAAAACCTGCAAGGAAATTGCCATGAACCGCAGCCCCTCCAACGATAAAAAACGGCGTATTGCCGAAGCAGTCAAAGCCGCCTGCCTGAAAGCAGCGATAGAAGCCTATCAGCACGCCCTGGTGAGCGGACTCTGCCGGGAAGGCGCCTGGGACCTGGCCGTGGATGCGATGAAATCGCTGGATGTGGAGGAAGTGCTTGCGCAGCTTCCCGATTAAGATTGCCGCAATATAATAATCCGGATATGGTGCAGCCGTTTATTCAGTACACTTCGATCTTCCGCTGCACCGGCGCCGGCCAATTAAAGGAGAGGATACGTGCCATACGTTTTCGACTTACACCAACAAACCCGTAAAAATATTTTGGAGCTGATTGCCGGTATGCCGGAAGAGAAACTCCTGCAGATTCCCCCCGGCTTTCACAACAATCTACTCTGGAATGCCGGGCATGTGATTGTAGTTCAGCAGTTACTGTGCTATCGCGCCGCCGGAGCGCCGCCGCTGGTTTCCGAGGAATTCATCAAAAATTTCCGGAAAGACTCCAGCCCGGCGGATTGGTCTGCCGTACCCGATGTTCAATCGATAAAAACAGAACTGATCCAAACCGCGGAAACATTTTACCGGGACTTTAAAAAGGGCCTGTTTCTGTATCGCCAGCAATACCCGGTAAAGCTGAAAATGGTCTACGGCGTCCAAATCGCCGCGCATGAGGAAGCCGTTTTGTTCAACAATGTCCACGAGGCCATGCACCTGGGGATTATGACGGAACTGAAAAAATTGGTCTCATGACCAAAAACAACCCGCTGATGTAATCATCAATTATCTGAAAATTGTTGTAACAAAAAACAATTTGCTCAGTCTAATATGCTAGTGATCGTTAACTAATATAGAAAACAGAAAGGAAAGCCGTGAAGCAAACCAAATTCAATTTTCCTCCCATGATGAGAAGAATCGCGATTTTCATTTTTATCGCCGGGTTCCTCCCCCTGCTTGCCCGGGGAGAGGCGGAGTCGATCAGCCTGTCGCAGGCTTTGGAAACGGCGCTGGGGGAGAATCCCTCAATAAAGGCGTCAACCCACCAACGGGAAGCGGCCCGGGCGCGGGTATGGGAAGCTAAAAGCGGCTTTCTTCCGCAGCTTTCCGTGACGGGCGGTTACAGCAAGTACCAGGAGCCCAACATTATCATACCGATTCACCAGATCGGCGTCTTTCCCCCGCTGGATGATCAAATTTATGAAACCAGTGTGCAAATGCGAATGCCCCTGTTTACCGGCGGGCGGGTTTCTGCCAACGCCCGGGCAGCCAAGGCATCCCTGCATGAATCCGCCGCACAGGAGGAACTGGTCCGGTTAGCGTTGCTGGAAGGCGTCGGCCAGGTCTTTATCCAGGCCCGGCAGTTGGAAGACAACCGCCAACTGGTCGCTGCACGAATTCAATCCCTGGAGAGGCGTTACCGGGAAATGTCGCTTTTGCTGAAGGAAGGACGAATTTCTCCGGCGGATTTGGCGCTGGTGAACGCTTCTATCGAATCCTCCCGCTCGGACAGCATCGATATCGAAAGCAAAAAAATGGAATTAGCCTTTCGGCTGAGCCAGTTGCTGGGCGTGGAGCATCCGGTTTATCCGGCCCCGGAAAAGAGGGCCGCCGGCAGCCCTGCGGAAGAGCAAAGCTCGCTGTCGGTTTCGGATACCATCGTCATCACCAGCCCTCTTGTTTTAAAAGCGCAGGCGCAATTTCAACGGGCAAAGGCGGGTAAGAAAGCCGCCAACAGCGCGTTTTTCCCGGAGATCAGCGCATTTGCTGTCTACAACTACCGTTCCGGGGCGGACCTGGACCTGATCGGAGAATGGGTTGCCGGGGTTACTATTCGCATTCCCCTGTTTGAAGGGGGACGCCGCCTGGCCGGCAAAAGAGCTGCCCGGGCCTCGTTGCAGGCTGCGGAAGCGAGCGTTAAATCGGCTCGGCAGGAACAAAGTACTCGATTACGCATCGCAGCATCCCAATGGCAATCGGCCCGCAACCGCAGGGAGTACCTCAACCGGGCAGTCCAAAGCAAGGCTACCTCCGTTGCCGCCCAGCAGGAAATGTACAAAGCCGGGCGTATCTCTCTCAGCGAGGTGCTGGTGCAGGAAACCGAGTTGCTTCAATTGCAAATTCAGGAACGAGCCCTGAGTTATACGGAAATACTGGCGATATTGAACTACTACGCTGTTGCCGGAACCTTAACCCCTTCTAAAGTGCAAGAGATTGTAAGGAGCATACCATGAACACAAATTTAAAAAACAGGCTTATCGCCGATCCTCAAAACAGCCCAACCGGGAGAGGGCGAAAACGGCAATTCTCCCGGTTCACGTTATCGTCCATTTTCCTTTTCAACAAGTTGCCCCGTCTCCCGCTGTTGGCTGCGATTGCCGCACTGCTTATCCTCTGGGGATGCGGTGGGAACAAAAGCGATCGGCATGAGACGCCCCCGGTAGCGACCCGGGTCACTAAACCGGTTATCTCGGACATGGAGAACCAACTTACTTATATGGGTACGGTACAATCGCAGCAGGAAGTACGGGTGATTGCCCAGGTGCAGGGAACCGTGATCAGCCTGCCGGTGAAGGAAGGGGAACCGATTGGCAAGGGAGAGGTGGCAGCCCGGATGGATGCGCCGGAGTTGCGCGCCGCGGTGGAGCGGCTGCGCGCCGACGCCGAGTACTGGCAGCATCGCTATGAATCCGATCAACGGCTTGTGGCAGCAGAAGCGATTCCGAAGGAACAGATGGAAATAAGCAAACGCGCCTACCTGGGGGCCCGCGCCGGATTGCAGGAAGCCGAATCCCGCCTGGCTAAAACGGTCGAAAAATCTCCGGTGAACGGAGTAGTTCTAAAATGGTACCTGGAGCCCGGCCAGAGTGTTATGCCGGGGCAGCCGCTCATCCTGCTGGGGGAAAAACAACTGGAAGTTCACGCCGAAGTGGTGGAAGAAGATTTGCACCGCGGAGTGGTTACCGGGATCAAGGCAAACATTGAAGACGGTTGGGGAAACCGGTTCGAGACCACCGTGTCCGAGGTCTCCCCGGCTGCCAGCGGCGCTGCCCGCACCTTTCTGGTCAAGCTGCCCGTACCGGAAAACCATGCTGCCGGGATGCGCAAAGGCGCTTCGGTGCGGGTAAAATTCATCCTGAAATCCAGCCGGGAGGCGGTTACATTGCCGATTGACGCAATTGCCGACCGTTATGGAAATCCGCATATTTTTCTCATCCGGGATCAGCAAGCCTTTCGGCAACCGGTGCAGTTAGGGATCGAAAAAAACGGATGGATTGAAACCGCTTTCCCCTGGAACGGGAGTGATCTGGTGGCTGTCTCAAACCTGAACAGCCTGAGCGACAGCACCGCGGTCTTCCCGGTATTGGTAGAGGAGGCCCGGCCATGACCCTTCCCGAATTTTCTTTAAAAAACCGATATACGATTTACGCGCTGGGCATTGCCGCCCTGGTATTCGGGATTCTGGCCTATGTCAGCCTGCCCATTCAATTATTCCCGGATACCGCCCCGCCGCTGGTGAACATCCTTACCCCCTACCCCGGGGCCGCCGCGGAGGATGTGGCAGACCTGGTCTCCGATCCTATCGAAACCGAAGTCGCCTCGCTGGAAGGGGTCTACAAGGTTACCTCCACCTCCCAGGAAGGGCTTTCCCTGGTTGCGGTAGAGTTCAATTACGATATCTCGGTGGACCTGGCCGCGGTGGATGTGCAAAATGCCATTTCGCGCATCCGGGGCAAACTGCCCCGGGAGATCGGCGAGCCGCAGGTGCTGAAGTTTTCCACCAGCAACCGCCCGGTGCTGACCATGGGCCTGCGAGGGGACAATTTGGTGGAAGTGCGCAGTCTGGCGGAAGATGTGCTGGCGCCGGAAGTGCAACGGATACGCGGGGTTGCCCTGGTGGATGTTTTCGGAGGATTTCAGCCGGAGATCACCATTGCCATCGACCGCGACCGCCTGGAAGCACACCGGTTGCGCCTGGCGGCAGTAGCAGCGGCCATCCGCAGCCACAACGTCAGCCTGCCCGCCGGGCAGATTCGCAGCGCCGGACGGCAATATACTTTTCGCATCGACGAGCAAAGCCAATCCTTGCAGAACATCGCTCAAATCCCGCTTTCCACGCCGGCCGGAAACCGGATCAGAATCGGCGATATTGCCAAAATATCCGATGGCAGCAGCGAGGATTTCTCCCGCTTCCGGGTCAACGGCCAACCGGCCATCGCCATGCAAATTTTCAAACAAGACGACGCCAACACCGTGGAAGTGGTGGAATTAGCCCAGGAAAAATTCCGGGAATTGGCGGCCCGCTATCCGGCCGTCGAAATGGTGGAAGCGGAAGAGAGCGCCTCTTTTACCCGCCAGGTGGTAAACAATATGCTGGGCAGCGTCTGGCAGGCCCTGCTGATGGCCACGGTGGTTATCTTCCTGTTCCTGGGCAGCCTGCGCCGGGGAATTGTCGTCGCCGTGTCCATGCCCATGTCATTTTTGCTCACCTTTGCCGGGATGAAGCTGTTCAACATCGAGGTGAACCTGGTCACCCTGACCGCGGTCATCCTGGCCGTGGGAATGGTGGTGGACGGCTCGGTAGTGGTCCTGGAAAACATTACCCGCCGCTATCAGCAGGAGAAACTCTCCCCGATGGAAGCGGCCAGGGTGGGCGCCAACGAAATCCAGTTTGCGGTCATCGCCGGAAACGCCACCACCCTGGTAGTGCTTATCCCGCTGCTGTTCCTCTACGGCTTTATCGGGAAGGTCTTCGGGCCGCTTTCCGCCACGCTGATTATTGCCTTCGTATCCTCGTTGATCGTGGCGCTCAGCCTGGTGCCCATTTTAACCGCCCTGGTCACTGCCGGCGGCGGCAAGATGGAAGTGTGGGCCGAGGAGATCTCCCGCCCCTGGAACCGGCTGATGGATTTTATCCGCAAAGGGTACGTGAGTGTTCTGAAAATTTCGCTGCGCAAACACTGGCTGGTTTTCGGCGCCGCCACAATTCTTTTTGTACTGGGGCTTGTGATGCTGCGTTTCCAGGGAATGGAATTGTTGCCGAAAATGGACAGCGGGGCCAGCTTTGTCACGGTGGAAACGCCTTCCGGCGCCTCCCTGGACGAGACCGAGAACGTCATCCGCCAGGTGGAAGCCGTGATACTGGAAGAACCGGCGGTGGAACTGCTGGCTACCCAGATGGGCTTCGAGCCGGGGATGCACTCGTTTGGCGGCGGCGGGGTTCAGGGCCCCACCCAGGGATATATCTCCATCACACTCTCGCCCCGTACAGAGCGTGATGAAACGATCTGGGACATCCAGGACCGCCTGCGAAAAAAGCTGGCCAGGATTCCCAATATTCAAAATTTTGTCGTACGGGAATCCGGCAGCACCGCCCGGGCCACCACCGCTTCTTCTATCGTGGTCAGCATCCGGGGCGAAGACCCGCTGGTGCTGAACAAACTGGGAGACCAGGTGCTCAACGCAATCGAGAACGTGGAAGGCGTGGTGAATCCATATCGCAGTTGGCGGCTGGATCAGCGCAATATTGCCATCTCCATCGATGAAGATCGCGCCCGGGAGCTGGGCATCACCCCGGCAATCGCCGCGCAGGAATTGTCCCAGGCGCTGGACGGCCTGAACGCCGGGATTTTTCGCGGCAAGTTTGGCGACGACACCCCCATCCGGGTGCGTTACGGCAAGTCTTTCCGGAAAGAGCAGCAGGATGCTTTTGCGGTGCGCACCATCTCGGCCAAAGACGGCAAAGTGGTTCCGGTCAGCGCCGTCGCTACCTGGCGGGAAGTCTTTGTCCAGGGACTGGTCGCCCGGGAGAACCTGGAGCCAACCCTGGATATTCTGGCCCTGCACCAGGGCAAACCGCTCAATTTTGTGACGGCCTCGGTAGAACAGGCCGTCTCGCAGATCACCGTTCCCCGGGGGTACGCAATTTATCTCTCCGGCGAAAATAAAGATATGACCGAATCCCGGCAGGAGCTGTTAGGCGCACTGGCCATCGCCTTGATCGCCATTTACCTGCTGCTGGTCGCGCAATTCCGATCCTTTGCTCATCCGATCACCGTTTTAATGTCTGTGCCGCTCAGCTTGATTGGCGTATCAATAGCCCTGTGGATAGCCGGGAAGCCGGTTTCTATGCCGGTTTTGGTGGGATTAATTTTGCTGATGGGCATCGTGGTCAACAACTCGATTATTTTGATTGATTTTATTCAGCAGCGCCGCGCCGCCGGCGCAGAGCGGCGCGAGGCCATCGTCGAATCCGTGGCGACCCGCTTCCGCCCCATTATGATGACCTCCCTCTCGACCATTGTGGGGATGATTCCCTTAGCAATGGAATGGGCCCTGGGCGCGGAACGCTTTTCGCCGCTGGCCATTGCGGTCATCGGCGGAATGACAGCCTCGACTTTCTTAACCATGATTGTCATCCCGGTGCTCTATGACGCCTTTGACGAGTGGGGGCAAAAACTAAAACGGGTAAGAAGTTAAGGTTTTTTACCAGAGTTCGTTGGCAAAAATGGAGTGGTGAGTGGTGAGTGGTGAGTGGTGAAATCTGGTAGGCGCAGGCTTTAGACTGCGCTGCGCTAAATGCGCAATCTGAAGTTTGCGCCTACCCGGTAACCCATCCATTCTGCTTCTCGTTCCAGGCGCTGGCCTGGAACGTGTTTTTTCTTCTCGGCCCTGGCGCCGGGTTGGTACAAGCGACTAAGCCTGAATATAGTTTTGCTCCAGTTTCGGAAATGAAAGCAGAGCTTGCTGTGAAAAAGGCGTTCCAAGCGGAGCTTGGAACGAGTGCTTAGGAAAGCTGCGTCAAATCAAGTTCAAAGTGTGATTGGTATCAGCAGCGATCTCCACATCAAAACAACGGCTTAAAGTCTGGACATCGTACCGACTATAGCGCCCGGAATCACCAGAGAGCATGGAGTATTTATTTCTTTTTCATCCCCAGCTTTTCCAGTCGGGAACGCAGATGTCGTTCACTGATACCCAATAGCCGGGCGGCGGCGCTTTGGTTGCCCCCGGTTTCTTTCAGTGCGGCTTGGATCATTTCTTTTTCGAAGGCGCGCAGCTTGGTTTCATAATCCGCTTCAATATTCCGGGGATCGAAGATGGCCTCCCTGGATTCTATCTGCAAGGTTGGGGGAAGATCATCTGCGGTCAGATAATCTCCCCGGCACAGAACCACTGCCCGTTCAATCATGTTTTCCAATTCCCGAACATTTCCGGGGAAGTGATATTTCATCAGCCGATCAAGCGCTTCGCGGGTAATACCTCTAATCGGTTTCTGATTTTCCCGGGCATATTTGGCAATAAAATGCTCGGCCAGGACCGGGATATCGGTTTTCCGCTGCCGCAGCGGGGGAATCCAGACGCTGACCACATTGAACCGGTAGTAGAGGTCATCCCGGAATGTACCTTCCCGGATCATCTCTTCCAAATCGCGGTGAGTGGCAGCAATAATGCGCACATCCACTTCTATCTGTTGATTGCCGCCCAGCCGTTCCACTTGCCCAAATTGAATGGCGCGGAGGAGTTTCACCTGCACCGAAAGGGGAATATCGCCCACTTCATCAATAAAAAGTGTTCCACCGTGCGCTTCCTCAAAGCGGCCGATGCGCATTTGAGCAGCCCCGGTAAAAGCGCCTTTCTCATGGCCAAACAGTTCGCTCTCCAACAAATTTTCCGACAGGGCCGCTACGTTAATCACGATAAAAGGCTTGTCCCGGCGCTGACTGGCAAAATGAATTGCCCGGGCGATAAGTTCCTTACCGGTACCGCTTTCCCCACGGATGAGCACCGTGGCATTACTGGGCGCCACCCGGCCGGCCATATTCAGCACCTCTTCCATCTCTCCGCTCTGGGAGATGATCGCGTCAAATTTAAATTTTTCCTGAAGCTGTTCCTTAAGCAAACGGTTTTCGGCAATCAGCCAACGCTTTTCACGAACCCGCTTGATCAGGTTTTCCAGCTCATCAAGGTCGATGGGCTTGGTCAGGTAATCATACGCGCCGGCTTTCATAATTTCCACTGCATCCTCGATGCTGCCGTATGCGGTCATCACCACCACATCAATTTCCGGATTCAGTTCCTTCAGCTTGCGCAATACCACAAAGCCATTCCACTCCGGCATCCGGTAATCGGTAAGAACTAAATCAATAGTGTTTTCCTGGACAATTTTAAAACCAGATGGCCCATCCCCGGCCGTAAATACCTGGTAGCCCCGACGGGACAAAAAGCTCTTCAGTGATTGCAATTGCGCCGGTTCATCATCTATCAACAAAATGGAAAGCGTATTCATGTCCCCTGCTCCAGTCTTTTTACACAGCGCCTGCCCGGCCTGAGTGTTGAGATAATTATACAGTTTCCTTAAGGGCCACCGAAGCATTCACAGGCATGCGAATGACA
>JAJRYW010000637.1 GCA_024275555.1 Calditrichota bacterium
AGCCCAGAGATTTCTGAATAGCTATGACTGGCCCGGTAACATCCGGCAGTTGGAGCATTTTGTGGAAAGAATGATGATCCTGTTGAACCAGGAAGTTATTGACATCGAACACGTCAGATCGCTGCTCAAAGCTCATGAAAAGAGTCATATAACGGAATCGGAGGACAAAACCCTTAGTGGCGCCCGCAGGAATTTTGAGCGGGAACACATCCTCACCATCCTGGCCGAGACCAACGGCAACGTCGCCCAGGCCGCCCGAACTCTCGGCGTCGACCGGGCCAATCTGTATCGAAAAATGGCAAAACTGGGGATAAAGGGATGATGGAGAGCAACAGCAGGCGGGCGACGCACATCCTAAACAAATCTCCGCAATTTTTTAAGCACACCCTGCCTCTCCGCTTCTTCTCCCATGCTTTTCATCTCGCCGGGACTGGCCTGCAGATCGATCACCTGCTCTTCATCCCGGCCGCGATCGTAAACCATATATTTATAGCGCCTGGTAACAATCATTTTCCCGATCTCGCTCTCAACCGGAAGCGCCTCTCGCCAGTTCAACGTCTTTTTGCCCTCGGCGAGCGGACGGAGGCTTTTGCCTTTCAAGTCCGCCGGCGGTTCGACGCTGGCATAGTCGCAAACGGTGGGCAGCAAGTCCAGGCCATTTGAGATGAGGTGATCCCGATCAACTCTGCCGGCGGTCACGCCCGGCCCGGAGATGATCAGCGGTATGCGACACGCCTCGTCGTAGAACGTGCTCTTGTGCTCCAATTTGTGTGCGGCATCGTGGTCGCCGTGGTCGCTGGTAAAGATAACGATGGTGTTGTCGGCATATTCGCTCTGTCTTAACGTCTCCAAAACGCGGCCGATCTGGGCGTCGACAAACTCGGCCAGCCGCTGGTAGGCCCAGCGATGCTCCCGCCAGCGTTGCTCCGACCAGGTGTCCCTGGCTTTTTGGCGGAAAGGCCGCTGTGCGATCAACCAACGGATGGCCTCCGGCTCGTCCTCCTGGGGCAGATGATTGTCAGGCAGAGGCGGACAGACCTTTTGGAAAAATTCGTCCTCGCTCATTCCCGCGGGACGCTGCAGAGCCCTGTCCAGCGTTTGTGTCTCCGTAACGCCGCGGGACACCAGGCGTTTTTCTCCCTCGGTTTCGGCAAAATCGCGGATGGCCATGTAGCAAATATCGTGGGGATTGATAAACGAGGCGACCAGACAAAAAGGCTTTTCGTGCGCCTGCGAAAGATAATCCGCAGCGACCCGCGCCAGCTCGTCCCGTTCGTCTTTGCAAATGTACTCAAATCCGATATCCTCGGCGGTCATTTTCGGCAGATGCACTTTGCCGCCGTAAACTGTTTCGTAACCGGCCTTCCGCAGCAGATGTCCGAGACCGTTCATTTTTATCTCTTCCGGCACGGAGGCGAGCGACCCGAGGTCGTTGCTGCGTATGCCGATTTCGCTCGGCATGCGACCGGTCATCAGGCTGAATCGGGACGGCACGCACACCGGATTGGTGGCATAGGCCCGCTCGAACCGCACGCCGGAAGCGGCCAGTGAGTCCATGGCCGGCGTCTTGAGAAAAGAGTTGCCGGTGCAGCTCATCATGCCAGCATGTTGTTGATCCGTCAGGATGATGAGGATGTTCGGTTTTTTCCGCTTTGAACGGCATGAAAACGAGGGCAGAAAAAACAATGCGGATAGACGTGACAAAGCAAGAAAACGTCGGCGATTCATATTGCTTGGCATGATACTCGTCCTTTATCATTCTTATGACTCAAGCAAAACTTTTGCTCCACGATTTACCATGGCCCCTCACCTAACCCGGACAAGCCGGAAATTCCAAATCGCAAATCCCAAAAACCGATCGCACCGGAGATGCCTCCGGTGCGGGAAATGGGGCAGGACTTGCGTCCTACTTCTTTTTCCATGCGAATGGATATCCCATTCCATTTTCCGCCCAGCAGGGATGTATCGGGCGATCCGTACAAATGTACTGGGCGATCAAGGGGCAGGTGGTCCAACCACTCGCTGCAAGCGGAATCTTCGCTATCGCTCTATTCCGTTGCAGCTCTTGTACGTTATACCTATTCTTTATTTCCAAACAATGTTATAGTGCGTCTTTGTTCAATTTTAATTTAAATGACTAGACGGTTAAAACAGCAAAATCAATTTCAAATAATTAATTTTCTTGATAAAATGCGATTAAAATTCCAGAGCGATAAAATTTCCAAATTTCAACTCTATAAATCA
>JAJRYW010000638.1 GCA_024275555.1 Calditrichota bacterium
TAACGCTGGGCCTGCCGACCCTGACCATCTTCATCGACTCCAGCCTGGCGCAATATGGATACAACGATGGAGAAAAACACTTTGCCCTGTTTTGGAAGAACTCGCCGGAAGACCGGATTGCCATCAGTAATGCGCTGCGAAGACTGCTGGAACAAAGCGCCGCAAAATCCGGCGGGTAAACGCCGTTCAGCGAGTCAGCAGGGTTTTAAACCACTGCGGTACATGGCTTCCCCCGGTTCCGGCTGAGAGTTTTTTGCTCAACTCGTTTTCATAATAATACAGGGTAAATGTTCCCAGGGCGCCCCCGGCGGCGTAGAAAATCACATCGGTAATTTCGGCAATCCGCTCAAAAGAGAACAGTTGCATTCCCTCTACAAATCCTCCCACCCCCAATCCCAGCAAGGTGGTTTGCAGATAAATTGCGGAGAACTCTTTGCCGCTGCGCCGCTGCAGATAAGTAATGTAGAGACTGATCGGAAAGATGTAAGATATCGAATTGGCCAGATCGTACAAATTCCACAGGCTGGTGTGGCGAAAGTAGGCGTAAAAAGGGATCAGGTGTTCCACGGACAGGTCCGCGCTGATAATCTCCGGGTCGAGGCTCCAATCGAACGGGCGCAGGCCGGAAAACAGGATAAAGGCGGTGTAAAGAATCAACGGGGTTCGCAATAGCCGCACATCTTCTTTTAGCGGAAGCTCGCGGAAGGGATTGCGCAGTGTGAAAATCAGATAACCCAGGGCAAAGCCCAGGTAGCCGCTGATGATGTCGTTGATATCACTGGTGCGTTTCATAATAAAGAGTTGCCCGAATTCCACCAGGGGAAAGAACAGCAACGGAAAAGCGTAAATCAGCCGGGAAGAAATTCGCCCCTTTTGCCAATAAAGCCGATGACAAATCATCATAATAAAAGCGATAGCGGCCCAGAAGAGGATATCCACAAACATGGGGGTGATATCGAAGGGCAGCAGATCATATTCATTGGGAAAACCACGCATGGCCCCCAGGGAATGGTAGGAAAAGGGCACAATATTGGCCGATTTAACGCTCTTGATCAAATCCGACACGGTGATGGAAACGGTCAGGGGCATCACCGCGGCAATGATTTGCAATACCACCACGGAGACGATGATCAGCGAAAAAGGCTGTTCGCGAAACAGGTAGTAAAAAACCTCTTCGGCAAGATCAACCACCCGGTCGGCAAAAATCAGCCCGGCTACTCCGCCGATCAGGCTTCCCAGGGTGTTGTTGAATAGGTCATGCAAAGCGGTGTTCCGGGAGGCGATAAAGAGCTGCAAGAACTCGATGGCCAGGCTCAGGCACGCCCCGTAAAGCACCGCCTTCAGCAAAGGCCGGGAGATGTTGCGCTGACGGAGAAACAGGAACATCAAAAAACCGAAGGGGATAAAGAGCAGCACATTCCCGACCAGGTCGGTCAAACTCACCCGGCCGGTCCCTTCCTGGCCCGGCAGCCAATTAATTTGAGAAATTTGCCCGGCCAGATCGGAAAAGCCGTAGTCAAAGGTAAAGGGGATCAAGGTGTTGTAAACGATCAGGAAAGTGATAAACCCCAACAGGAAGGTAACAATTTTACGATTCATACCGGCTCCGTTATTTTCACAAAATAACAAGTTAACTCAATACAATTTGATTTTCTTGACCAATTGGGCATTCGGGATTTTTACTTTTTTAGCCCTTCTGCGGTTTCGAAGGTTCTGACCAATCGATTTCCCCGGCCGGGGCCAAAGCGTCTAATCGGGCATCGGGGTATTGCTTTTTTTTTTCGGGATTTTCAACGGCACATTGCCGGAATCACCAAAGCAGGGCCGGCATGGTCAGGAGGTCTCCGTCGGTGGATACGGTTAAAAAAAATCAAGTATCGGTTCATTTCAAATATTTTATTACTTTTGTGCTTTAATAAGCAAATGGAAACGAGATATATGTTTGCAGATTTATTCGAGAACATCCGTCTGGCGTATTTCTTTTTAAGCGCACTGTTGTTTTGCGCCGGCTTTTACCTGGGGCCTGCCATTGTGGAGAAAGATATCCGCTGGCTGTTGGCCTATCCGAACTGGATGCGGAAAATCCTGGAGCGCTATATTAATCTGGAGCCGCATTTCTTTACCTTGTTTTTCATCATTCTCGTTCTGAATAATATCTCCCTTTTTACCAGTTTCACCTCCGGTTTTTTAATTTTTCTTCCGATATTGGCCGCCTTTTTGACCGGGCTTCATGTCTCAGTCGTTTCGTATAGTGTGGCCGGCTGGCAGGGCATTTGGCATGTTCTGGTCAACCCGATTGCCTGGCTGGAATTTCCGGCGGCCTGGCTCAGTTTTGCCCTGGGCATGTCGCTGGCAGAAAAGCAACTGGAACTGGGGTTTTCCGGATTTGCTGTCGACGCCTATCTAACCCTCTTTCCCCTCTATTGGAAATACACCGGGGTGCTGTTAGTCGTTGCCGCCCTCCTGGAAAGCCTGATGATCGTCTTAGCGCGGAAGCTGCCCAAAGACGACGAAGAGCATCACCAATAGCCGCTTCCGTAAAAATTTTCCGATTTATCTGCAACCCTATTTCCTTCAAACCGTATCCAAAGAAAAACCGTGGGGGTAATCCGATGGAACTGTTCAGCATAATCATTATCGCCGCACTGATCATCGGCGGATTCAAGATTTTGGTCTGGCTGATTGAAGCGGGCGTCTGGATTCTGGTGCTGCCCTTTAAAATCATAGGAGGCCTGGTCGTCCTGTTTTTGGGGATTCTGTTCATTCCCTTTGCCATTCTTGGAGCCGTATTCGGAGTGGTGCTTCCGGTGCTGATCGTCGCTTTAGCCGTCTATGGAATAGTTCAGTTAGTTAAACAATAATTTATATTGATTTGGCAGGCGCTCCCGTTTAAATTTGGCCTCGCAAACGCCCCCGTAGCTCAGTGGATAGAGCACTGGCCTCCGGAGCCAGGTGCGTAGGTTCGATTCCTACCGGGGGTACCAAGAGGAAGACTGGTCAAATGGCCAGTCTTTTTTATTTTAGCCTTCAAGTTTCTATCCTTCAAGTTGCGCTTTGAGGATTCCCCCGTTTTTAATATCTTCCTGCGCACTTGATCCCAACTGAATCAACGGAGAAAAGCCATGAGAGCAGTTTTAAGATTGGGCGGATTTATCTTAATTTTAATAGTTTTCAGTTCATGCCGGCAGGAATCGTCATCCAAACATGCCGCCACCTTCCAACTCCGGGTGATGACCTTCAACGTGGAGGACATCCGCCAGCCGGACCTGGAGAACCCGGATCATCCCCGTTTAAAAAAGATTGCCGAGATCATTGCCCGGCTCCGCCCGGACATCATTTTTATTAATGAAATCGCTTATGACCAACCCGGTGCACCGGGTTTCCGGGATGGCCAGGCCCCGGGACAAAACGCCCGGCGGCTGGTGCAGAATTTCCTGGCCCCGCTCGGCAGCCGGGATTCGCTTTTAGCGGACTACCAGGCCTACATGGCCCCATCCAACACCGGCATCAGTTCCGGATTCGATTTAAACAACGACGGCAGAACCGTAACCACCTTCCCTCCCCCGCCGCCTTCCGGCCCGGACGGCTCTCCCGGCCCCCAAACCACCGAAGGGCGTCGCTACGGCAATGATTGTTGGGGATTCGGCGCCTTCCCGGGGCAATATGCCATGGCGCTGCTGATCAATAAAAAGTTTACCCTGTTGGCAGATCAAATTCGCACCTTCCAATTGCTGCCCTGGAGCGCCATGCCGGAGGCGCTGCTCCCGGTCGATCCGCAGACCGGCCAACCCTGGTACAATGCCCAGGAATGGGAGGTAATGCGCCTCAGTTCCAAAAGCCACTGGGATGTGCCGGTGCAATTACCCAACGGAGCGGTGCTGCACCTGTTGTGCAGCCATCCCACCCCCCCGGCGTTTGACGGCCCGGAAATGCGCAACAAACTGCGCAATCATGATGAAATCCGGTTTTGGGCGGATTATCTCAACCGGAGCAGCTATATCGTGGATGATCGCGGGGCGGCCGGAGGATTGGCGGAAGGCGCGCTGTTCCTGATCATGGGCGACCAGAACGCCGACCCCGATGAAGGAAATTCCTATCAGAATCCCATCCAATCCTTCCTGCTCAGCCATCCGGGCATCCGGGGGGATTTTGTCCCCAGGGCCAACATTCCCATAGCCAATCTGGATGACGACGACACGGCGCAATGGGGTCTGCGGGTAGATTATCTTTTGCCCTCGCAGGGGCTGCAGATTGTTGACGGCGGGATTTACCGCAGCGAGACGGCCGGGGCCGCCGCAACATTCCCCAGCGATCATTTCCCGGTTTGGCTGGACCTTCGCGCACCCGCGCCAAACCGGTAAACATTTAAACTTAACTGGTGTGCCGGGATTCCGCGGCGATCCGTTCCAATTCCCCGATCCGCCAGGCGGCGTACTCCCGGTGCTCCCGGAAACTTTTCCCGGCGCGCTCCAGAAAACCGCGGTAAGCCTCGATGGCATCCTGCCACAGCCCGATCTTCTCACAGGCAATGGCCTTGTTGTAGTACGGGGAAGCATATTCCGGGTCCAGTTCGATGGCCTTATCACGGTCGGAAATGGCCTGCTGAAAACGCTCCGTGTTAAAATAGGCAATGCCCCGCTCATTGTAGGCCACCGCATAATCGGGGTTGCTCTCGATGGCGGCATTCAGTTCCAGGATTTTTTGCTGCGCCTGGCCCATGTTGCCAAAAGCAATTCCCCGGAACAGGTGCACGGCGGTTTTAGGAAGGATGGCCTGATCCAGCACATCGCGGGCGATTTTAAGACTTCCCTCGGCGGGCATATAACGGGCGTCGATCTCCAGAACATGCACAAAAGCATCGTGCGCTTCCTGGAATTTCCCCTCTAAGCCGAGTTGGATCCCGTCTCGATAAGCAAGAGCAGGATTCTCCGGCTCTCGTTGGCAGGCGCTGAAAAATATGGCGGTGAAAAAAAGAATTAAAAACAACGGGTGAGTTAAGGGCCTCACTGCCCCGGGCGGGTAATTCATTCGACCTCCTTGTTGGGATTTTAAGCCTCCTGTAATTTCATTATGCTTCTTTTTTTCATTTTTTCTGTGCAACATATCACAAAACCGGTTGCCAATTTTGAATTACCTTCGGCGACCGGGATAGATTCGGAAAAACATTGATTCCGGCAATTTTACGATTAATTTATGCGGCGGTTGGTTTATCTGCAAAACAGGAGGGTTATCATGAAAGTTATTCTCAGCTTTACCCTGGTTCCTATCGGCGTGGGGGTGTCGCTATCCAGGTACGTGGCCGCTTGCGAAAAAATTCTGGATGAATCCGGGTTGAAACACACCTTGCACGCCAACGGCAGCAATGTAGAAGGCGAATGGGACGAGGTCTTTGCCGCGATCAAACGCTGCCAGGAGGAAGTGCACCGGATGGGGGCGCCGCGAATTTTCACCACCATCCAACTGGGAACCCGCACCGACCGGGATCAAACCATGCAGGAGAAAATCCACAGTGTGGAACAGAAACTGCGGAGTTGAATTTGCAGGCAGGCCGTATTTTGAATTCAATCAATCACAATACAGCGCCGGCGGCGAAAGATCATCCGCCCGGCAACCCCCAACCGAACAGGCCGGATTGAATTAATAGAGTCCA
>JAJRYW010000639.1 GCA_024275555.1 Calditrichota bacterium
GGCCCAAAAACTGCTGATTTCCCTGGAGATCACCCCGCCCGATAAAGGCTCCAGCATCGGGGAGCTATACGCCACCCTGGACCGGATGATGCCTTTTGATCCCTCGTTCATCAACGTGACCTACCACCAGCCCGAGGTCGTCTACGAGGAAAAAGACGGGGTCATCTACCGGGTGCCCAAGCGGAAAAAACCGGGCACGGTGGGCATCTGCGCCTCAATCGCCAACCGCTATAAAGTAGAAACCGTGCCCCATTTTATCTGCGGGGGATTTTCCAAATACGAGACCGAGGACGCCCTGATCGATTTGCACTACCTGGGCATGCACAACATTCTGGCCCTCCGGGGCGATCCCCCCACCGGCCAAAAACTGTTTATCCCGGAGCGGGATGGCCATCGCTATGCCTCGGAATTGGTTGCACAAATCGCCAGCATGAATCACGGTATTTACCTGGAAGAGCTGGAAGATCCTCAGCCGACCAATTTTTGCATCGGTGTGGCAGGTTACCCGGAGAAACATTTCGAGGCGCCCAATTTTGAGAAGGACCTGCTCAATTTGAAGCACAAAGTAGACCAGGGGGCGCATTATATCATCACCCAGATGTGTTTTGATTTTGAGGCGTACCGCAACTTTGTAGAGCGCGCCCGGGAGATCGGCATTACAGTGCCGATTATTCCCGGCATCAAGCCGATCAGTTCGGTACAACAGTTAAACCATATCCCGCGGCTTTTCCATGTCAACATTCCCTATCCGCTGGTGGAGGCGATGGAATCCGCCCGCACCCGCGAGCAAGCCCGTGCAGCAGCCACGCGGATGATTGCAGACCTTTGCTATAAACTGATTGACTTTAATGTACCCTGCATTCATTTTTACACGATGGGGAAAGCCGCCGCCGCCCGGGAATTGCTCCAGGCAGTGCTGGGAAAATAGCTGTCGGGCGCCCGACTTCTTTCCCGGCTGAACCGCCGCCGTTCTTCCCGGCTCCCCAAAAGTGAATGTTTTCTCCGAAACGCTTCTTTTTTTGTGATGAATTTATTAAAATTTGGGAAAATAGGCTGCCCTGTTGTAATTTAGGGCTTATTGGTGAGGTCAACATAGTCAAGGAGAAATAGATTGGATATTTTCGAAAAGTGCAGGAATTTCACTGCTGCTGAGGAGTACCAGGAGCGAGGATTGTATCCCTACTTTGTGCCGATTTCCGAAAACCATGGCCCCCGGGTCGTCATGGATGGCCGGGAGATGATCATGATCGGCTCCAACAACTACCTGGGCCTGACCAAAGACCCCCGGGTACAGGAAGCGGCTATCAAAGCAATTGAACAGTACGGCACCAGTTGCTCCGGGTCCCGTTTTCTGAACGGCACCTATGAAATGCACATGCAGTTGGAAGAGAAGCTGGCCAGGTTTGTCAACAAAGAAGCCGCGCAGGTATTCAGCACCGGCTACCAAACCAATGCCGGGGCCATCTCAACCCTGGTCGAGAAAAAGACCATTATCATTACCGACAAAACCAACCACGCCAGCATCTTTGACGGCGTGTTCCTGGGCAGCGCCCTCAATCCCCGTGTGACGGTCAAGCGCTACCTGCACAACAACATGGACGACCTCCAGAGGGTATTGGAAGCCGTTAACCCGGACCTGCCCAAAATTATTGTAACCGACGGCGTATTCAGCATGGAAGGCGATCTGGTTAAGCTGCCGCGAATGGTTGAGTTGTGCCAAAAGTACCAGGTGGGGCTCTACCTGGATGACGCCCATGCGCTGGGCGTGGTGGGCAAAACCGGCCGGGGCACCATGGAGCATTACGACCTCTGGGATGAAGTCGACATCGTGATGTGCACCTTCAGCAAGTCTTTTGCCTCGCTGGGCGGCTTTGTTGCCGGAAAGAAAGAGGTCATTAATTACATTAAACACTTCTCCCGCCAATTAATTTTCAGCGCGGCCATTCCCCCGGCCAACACCGCCGCGGTAATTAAGGCGCTGGAGATTATCGAGGAAGAACCGGAACACGTGCAGCGGCTCCAGGAAATCGGGGCAAAAATGCGCCGGGAATTTCAGGCCATGGGATTCGACACCGGCGAATCGGAAACGCCCATTGTACCGCTCCTGGTGCGCGATTTTGATAAAACCTTCGGCTTGTGGCGGGCGCTCTTTGAAGCCGGCATCTACACCAACGCCGTGGTCGCACCGGCGGTACCGCCGGACCGGAGTCTGCTCCGCACCAGCTACATGGCAACCCATACGGATGATGATCTGGACCGGGTGCTGGAAACCTGTAAAAAAATCGGCAAACAAATGGGTATCATCTAACCGACAAAATTTGAACCGCCCCGGCGCACGGGGCGGTTTTCTTTTCTCAGCAGCAATTTTCGCTACAACACAACCATGCATTTCAACCATTCACAGTTACTTGCCCGGAAAGGAGGTCGACGTGGGACAACCTATCGACATTCGTCCCGTCAGCTCGTCTAAAGAGATGATGCAATTCATCAAATTCCCCTGGAAAATCTACCGGGATGATCCCAATTGGGCGCCGCCCCTGTTGATCGATCGCAAAAAGTTTTTTAATCGCAAAAAAAATCCCTTCTTTAAGGTAAACCCGACCGAGTTCTACCTGGCCTATCGCGACGGCGAGATTGTCGGCCGAATTGCGGCCATCCTGAATAAGGCGCACAATCAGTATCACCAGGACAAAACCGGCTTTTTCGGATTTCTGGAGTGTGTGGATGACCGGCAGGTCGCCGGGGCGCTGCTCGACCGGGCGCGCACCTGGCTAAAAGAGCAGGGCTGCGACAAAATTATGGGGCCGATGAATCCCAGCACCAACGATGAATGCGGTTTCCTGCTGGAAGGATTCGATTCTCCACCCTTTTTTATGATGCCCCATACTCATCGCTATTACATTGACC
>JAJRYW010000640.1 GCA_024275555.1 Calditrichota bacterium
CAGGCGGGCTTCATAAAACTTGAGCGTGTTTTGCTGGAGAAACTTTTCGCTGATGGTAATGATATGCACATAATCCGCCTTGGCCTCAATTCGCAGGATGTCTGCCACATGCACTAAGCGCATCTCGGCGCCTGTTTTGATGGGTATCTGCCCGAGCTTTTCCTGGCCGTGCTCAAAATCTTCCAGCGCTTTGCGGTACTCTTCCGCCCTAAAACGCCGTTGCGCGATGTAGTCAAAGGCGCGCCGGATGGCGGCGTCAAAACGTTGGGCGGAAAAAGGCTTGAGCAAATAGTCTACCGCTTCCAGTTCAAAGGCGTTTACTGCGTACTGATCATAGGCGGTGGTAAAAATAATTGCCGGGGGGTTGTCCACCAATCGGAGCATTTCCAGCCCGTTTAAGCGGGGCATGCGAATGTCCAGGAAAACCAATTCCGGTTGGGCTTCGTTGATCATCTTTAACCCCGCAAACCCATTGTCTGCCTCGCCGACAAACCGAATCCGGGAAAACCGCTTTAAATGCGATTTAATGATGCTGCGCGCTAACGGTTCATCGTCGATGATAATGGTGCGAATCGGTGGGGACATGGGTTTTTTCCCGGCCGAAGTTATGTTCTTGGTTGAATTTTAAATAAATATAGCGGTGAAACGGAGAGGTGTCAAGTAAATGGGAGGTGGGGCGGGCAAAAAAATCTCCGCCTTTTTCGAGCATCCCTGCTCTCAGGCGGAGAAAACAGCGGTACTTATGGTTGGCCGACAATTTTTTATTGGAGAAAGCCTCCTGTTAACGGCCCCGCTGCGGTGGGATTCTCTGCCGGGAATCCCGCTGAGCAGTTGGCTGCCAACCTGCCCGTAAGCGGCGTTACGGTGTAAATACTCCATCTGAGCATACCTCTGCGAATTCGCTGAACTTAATTAATCCGGCCCCGCATCTACCTGGGCATCATCGTACCGAAGAAAAAAATGGCGGCGATAGCGGTCATGAGGAAGATCAGCACCCAGAGTTGGATGATGATTGCGCGACGCCTGCGCTGCCGCTTATGCGCACACCACTCGCCAAAGTTCTTGAAAGGTTTCATGACGACCTCCTTTTGTGAAAGGTTATATCTGGCAACGGATATAGAAATCCGCTGCTGATTTAGGTCTCAACTTGGATAATCTGCGGGTTCTGCCGGTCGAGTATTCTGAGGGGCGGCAACGCTGAATCAGGGGAGAGTCGGCAACGCTCGCAAGAGCAGGAACACTGTAGCCGAATCAGGATGTGTGCTCGTTTAAAAATCTATCGAAATTTAAACTTGTTTTTTGTGGTGTTTGGAAAGACCTGCTTAACTAAGCGTTATATTACATATAACAGGAGTTGTAAGAAGTAAGTTCCAAAATAATAAAAAATTAGATCAGCTTGGTGTGTGTAAGCTCCGGCTTGTGATTTCCGGCCGGTTTTTGTAGATTGACAGCAAATAATCATGCACATATAAGGGCGTCCCATTTAGGGGTGAATAAATTTTGGAGAGGTTATGGCAACAAACCGTTGGACGTTAAAGGGGAAAACAGCCCTGGTAACCGGGGGCACGCGGGGAATCGGTAAAGCGGTGGTAGAGGAGTTAATACAATTTGGCGCGCGGGTGTTTGTGGTCGCCCGTAATCAGAGTTTGCTGGAAGAGCGCCTGGAACAATGGAAAGCTGCCGGGGGATCGGCGACCGGTATTGCCGCAGACGTCAGTCATGCAGATGAACTGGTACGCCTGTTTAGCGACTTGAACCAACAGACCGATCGCCTGGATATACTGATCAACAATGTCGGCACGAATATCCGCAAGGCGATTGTGGAGTATAGCGAGGAGGAAATCGAGTTCATTCTGAGCACTAACCTGCTGTCAACCCTGTCGATCTGCCGCCTGGCCTATCCGCTGCTGGTCAAAGCAGGAGCGGCCAGCATCGTCAATATGAGCTCGGTGGCGGGATTGACCCATCTGAAGACCGGCGCGCCTTATGGCATATCCAAAGCCGCCCTGGTGCAGTTAAGCCGCAACCTGGCCGGAGAGTGGGCCGGGGAGGGCATCCGTGTGAACGTGGTGGCGCCCTGGTATATTTATACCTCTTTAACCAAGCCGCTCCTGGAACAATCCGCTTACCGGGAGGCTGTTTTGGCCCGCACTCCCCTGGGGAGAATCGGCGCCCCGGAAGAAGTTGCTGCGCTTACCGTATTTTTGTGCCTGCCGGCTGCATCCTACATTACCGGGCAATGTATTGCCGTGGACGGCGGATTTATGATTAACGGATTTTAAGAGAGCCGGGGAGACGATTCGTGATTCGAGCCGTTATTTTTGATATGGACGGTCTTTTGATTGACAGTGAGCCGCTCTGGCAAGAAGCCGAAATTGCAGAATTCAAAGCGGTGGGTGTTGCGATGACCCGGGAAATGTGTCGGGAAGTCATGGGAATGCGCATCGATGAGGTGATCCGCTATTGGCAGCAAAAACTCGGGTGGGATACCACCGCAGCAACCCCGGAAACATTAAAAGAGCGCATCCTTCAGCACTTGTTTATGCTGATCGACACGAAAGGTGAATTGTTGCCGGGGGTAATGGCGGCATTGTCGTCCGCCCGGCGCCTGGGATTGACGCCGGCGTTGGCTTCTTCCTCCGATTACCGGGTTATTGATGTGGTGCTGGATAAGTTCGGCCTGCGCTCCTTCTTTTCGGTAATCCATTCTGCCGAAGAGGAAGCGCTGGGTAAACCGCACCCGGCAGTATATTTGCGCACGGCATAAAAATTGTCGCTGCCGCCGGAAACTTGTCTGGCCGTGGAAGATTCCCTGAACGGTTTAAAATCCGCCAAAGCGGCCGGGATGATTTGCGCCGTGGTTCCGGAAAAGGGCGTTGCCAGTCACCCGGGTTTCTCCCAGGCCGACTATCGTTTTTCAACCTTGAAGCAATTTGCGGAAAACCTGGGATGGATTGTCGAGAATGAGGCGCGACGCGTGGGGTAAGTAGAGTTCTACTTTCCCGAGGGTGGATAAATGAGTTTGCAAAAAAAATCTTTTTCCCAACCAACTTCCAATTTGATACGTAGCGATGTAAAACCAGTAAAAGCCGTGTGGAGAAAATTTATGAGAAACACCCTGTATTCCTGGAGCGCCATAGTTTTTATGGCGGTAATCCTGGTTTCCTGTCAGAAATCCGGTGTTCGCGAAGCGCCTGTCTATACCATTGAACAGTTTATGAACACCACTGCGATTACGGGCAGTTCTTTTTCTTATGACGGCCGGCGAATCCTGTTTACCAGCGACAAATCGGGAATTTTTAACGGCTACACGATGCCTGTTAAAGGCGGGCCGGCGACCCAGGTAACCCACTCTGACAGTAATTCCATCTTTACCGTTTCCTTCTTTCCCGGCGATGACCGTATCCTGTTTATGAGCGATCGGGAAGGCAATGAAATTTGGCATATTTATATGCGGGATAGCGATGGAAGCGTACGCGACCTGACCCCTTTCCCCGGGGCCCGCTCTACCTTTTTCGGCTGGTCGCATGATCTGAGCAGTTTCTACTTTCTATGCAACCGGCGCGACCCCCGGGCGCTGGACCTTTACAAAATGGCTATCGATGATTTTACCCCCGAACTAATTTTTCAGAATGACAACCGATACATTGTGGAAGCTATTTCGGCGGATGAGCGCTACCTGGCGCTGGTAAAGAGCATCACCCGCAAGAACTCCGAGATGTACCTGCACGATCTCCGCAGCGGCGAAACCCGGCATCTTTCCCCGCATAAAGGGGACATCAACTACTTTCCGGTAACCTTCAGCAACGATTCCCGCAATCTTTATTACCTGACCGATGAAGGCAGCGAGTTTACCTACCTGAAGCGCTTCAGCCTGGACAGCGGCGAAAAGCAGGTGGTGGAGAAGACCAATTGGGATATCATGTACGCCTATTTTTCTTATAATGAAAAATACCTGGTGATCGGGATTAATAACGACGCCCGAACCCAGATCAAGATTTATGAGACAGCGACCTGGAGCGAAGTGCCGCTGCCCAAGTTCCCCTCCGGAGATATTACCCAGGTGCGCATTTCCCGTGATGAAAAGCTGATGAGTTTTTATGTCGACGGTTCGCGCTCCCCCAAAAATCTCTATCTTTACCGATTTGCCACCGGGAAGTATCGGAAACTCACCGAATCGCTCTCCCCGGAAATTGATGAAAAGGATTTGGTCGACGCCGTGGTGGTGCGTTACCGATCTTTTGACGGTCTGGAAATTCCGGCGCTTCTCTATAAACCGCACTCGGTAAAGCCGGACCGCACCGCTCCCGGGTTGATCTGGGTGCACGGCGGACCGGGCGGCCAATCCCGGGTTGGCTACCGCGCCCTGATCCAGTACCTGGTGAATCACGGCTACGTGGTATTGGCGGTCAATAATCGCGGCAGCAGCGGCTATGGCAAAACCTTCTTCCAGTTGGACGATCGCCGTCATGGCGAGGATGACCTGGAAGATTGCATCGAAGGCAAAAACTACCTGGTTGCCAAGGGTCTGGCAGACCCCGATCGCGTGGGGATTATCGGGGGAAGTTACGGGGGCTATATGGTGCTGGCGGCCTTGGCATTCCGACCGGGAGAGTTTGCCGTTGGGGTGGACCTGTTTGGCATATCCAACTGGCTGCGTACTCTCAAAAATATTCCGGCCTGGTGGGAAGCTTACCGGGAGGCGCTCTACCAGGAAATGGGTAATCCGGAAACGGATGAAGCCTATCTGCGGGAGATCTCCCCCTTGTTCCACGCCGACGACATCCGCCGCCCGCTGATGGTGCTGCAGGGCACCAATGATCCCCGGGTGCTCAAATCCGAATCGGACGATATCGTTGCGGCGGTAGCCAGGAACGGCGTTCCCCACGAATATTTACTTTTTGAAGATGAAGGGCATGGTTTCACAAAAAAAGCCAATCGAATTAAGGGTTACCGGGCCATCCTGAACTTTTTAGATAAACACTTAAAGAATAGCGCCGGATTGCAAGAGCCGGCACGCCGGGAATAAACGTATTGCAGAGGTGTGTGAATATGCAGAAAGTAAAATTCTACTATTTCGGTAAAGTGATGGCGTTTTTGACGGTCCTCTTTCTAATGCTTAGTTTTACCGCGCAGGCGTGGGAAGCGCGGGCCGATAAAGACTCAGAATTCCACACGCCCTTAAAAACCGGGCGGATCAGCGCCGATTTTGGTGAACTGTTGCATCCCCTCACCAGAAAAAAGCAGATGCACACCGGCGTGGATATTGCTGAAAAATCCGGTGTGCTGGTGTTTGCCAGTTTGAAGGGCGTGGTAGAGAAAGTTGCCGAGGATGACCGGCGCGGAAAATATATCATTCTCAGCCACATCAACGGATACAGCACTTACTACGGGCATCTGAGCGAGGTGCTGGTCAAGCCGGGGCAGACGGTGCGCCAGGAGCAGGCGATTGGCAAGGTGGGCAATACCGGCGTGTCTAGTGCGCCGCATTTGCATTTCGAAATCCGCAAAGATGAGCGCCCCCTCGATCCGCAGGATTTTGTCGATTTTCCGTTTGAATAATCTTCCTTGATTTGCCCGGGTAAGCTGCCGAGAGTACCGGGGGCAGAGTACTTAAAAAACTCCGCCTGCTACTGCCTTCATCAACTCATAGCGGTTGCGTATTGAGTTTTATCTGACGCAGAGAATCGCTGATCAATCTTTAACTCTTGTTCCGCGCTGTTCAGTCTGCTTCAGTGTCCATCAACGTCAAATTTTATGCTTGATATTTGCGCTTAAACTAAACGGACTCTATGTTCTGGCTGTTCCTGATCCCAGCTCTAAAAGTGTTTTTCCGGTACTGCCGGCAATCACTATTCCTTCTTGGCGTATTTCTTCTGCTGTGCAGAGGCGCCGGCGCCCGGGAAAGCAATTTCCCCTTTTGGCAGGCCGATACCTCCATCCATCTCGATTACAGCTCCTTTCCGGGACAAATGATATTGTCTTTTGAGATGCCCGGCCAATTCACCAAACTTCCCAAAAATCCCATCTTAAAGCCCACTCCCGGCGGCTGGGACCGGCGTGATACCGCCGATCCCTACGTGGTGGTTCGGGCCGATTCCGTCTACCTGTTTTACGACGGCAACGATAACAATCGTTACCACATCGGTTATGCGGTGCTGGACAGCA
>JAJRYW010000641.1 GCA_024275555.1 Calditrichota bacterium
CCTTGACATTTTCCTTATAAGAATTTTATCTTATTAGCGGTAAAGAATTTCATAAAGACCAAATTCTTCAAACTTCTCAAAGTTTAATCATGCAACCCCCAAATCGAGTTTAACCATGATTTTTACCGAAAACCTCAGCAAAATTTTCTGGGACCGCAAGCGAGGGGAAATTAAAGCCGTGTTGTCCATCAACCTGGAAGTCCGCCGTGGAGAAATTTTCGGACTGCTGGGACCCAACCGCGGCGGTAAAACCACTTTCTTGCGTATGCTGGCAACGGTGCTCACGCCCACCACCGGCACAGCAGTTATCAACGGCTTCCGGCTGGACCGGCAGCCGGAAGCCATTAAAAAATCCATTGGGTTTATCTCCGGAAACACCAAACTATACGGGCGGTTAACCCCGGTGGAACTGCTCGACTATTTCGGAAAATTGTATGATCTTTCCCCGGAGCAAATCCGGTCTCGCAGCAAGGCCATTTTTGATATGCTGGACATGCACGAGTTTGTGAACCAGCGGATCGAGAAGCTTTCCACCGGGCAGACTCAAAAAACATCCATTGCCCGCTGTATTCTCCATGACCCGCCCATCTACATTCTGGATGAACCCACCCTGGGGCTGGATATTCTCACCAGCCGCACCATCATTGAATTTATTCGCACCGCTGCTCAACAAGCAAAAACCATCATCCTCTCCACCCACTACATGGAAGAGGCGGAGATGCTCTGCCATCGCATCGGGCTGCTTCACCAGGGCAAGTTGCTGGATGTAGATTCCATGGAAGGGTATCGGCAGAAGCGGCGCAAGCAGCACCTGGCCGATATTTTTCTGGATTACATTACCGGGGAGGAGGCGGGCCATGTCCTTTAAGAAGATCTTCACCATTTATCACAAAGAGTTAAAAGACACCTTGCGGGACCGCCGCACCCTGATGGTGATGGTGCTGGTGCCGATTGTGCTATACCCGGCGTTATTTGCTGTGATGGGACAAATTATGACGTTGGGCAGCGAACGGCTGGAAGGAAAGGTGAGCAAAATTGCCTGTGTTCCGGAAGCGCCGCCCCTGTTAGACAGCCTGCTGCACAAGCAAGATTGGGTGGAGATAGCCTCATCCGACGACCCTGCCGCAGACCTGCAAACCGGGGAGATACAGGCCTACCTGTCTTTCACCCGCTCAGAAGAGCAGGATTCGGTGCTGATTTACTTCGACGCTGCGGTGGATCACTCCCGGCTGACCCGGCAGAAGTTGAAAACCGTCATAGAAGATTACCTCAAACAACTTCAGCAGCAGCGCTTACAAGCCGCCGGGCTGGATATTCATTTTCTGGAGCCGGTTGGATTTCGGGAGGTAAACATCGCCTCGCCAGCGCACATGGGCGGGCTGATCCTGGGGTTTATGATACCCATTTTGCTGGTGGTCACCCTGAGCCTGGGCGCCATGTATCCGGCCATAGACCTGACCGCCGGTGAAAAAGAACGCGGCACCCTGGAAACCATCCTGACCGTTCCGGTGCAGCGCCAGGAACTGGTGATGGGCAAATTCCTGACTGTCGCCACCATTGCAATCATCACCGGTTTCCTGAATCTGTTCTCCATGCTAATGGCTTATTCCCTGGGGATTATCCAACTGGGCGTAGAAAAGGGCCTATTTGAATTTACCTTTTCCCCCTTTTCACTGTTGCTGATCTTCTTTCTAATCATCCCCCTGGCATTGTTTATCAGCGCCCTGATGCTTTCGGTCTGCCTGTTTGCCAGTTCCTTCAAAGAAGCCCAGAACCTGATTACCCCGCTTTACCTGCTGCTGCTCTTCCCGGCGCTTTTTTCCCTGGCCCCGGGTCTCGAACTGAGCAATTTTCTGGCTTTCATTCCCATCCTCAATATCAGCCTGGTGTTTAAAGAAGTCATGCTGGGGAACCTTCCCGGGGAACCGCTCTTTTTTTCCTTTCTGTCCAATTCGGTGTTTGCCGTGCTCGCCATCGTGATGTTTTCTAAATTGTTTAACGCTGAAGCGGTGCTGTTTGCCGAAGGCAAGGGATGGCAGTTTTCCTTCAAGCGCTCGGAGATTATCCCGGCCGAGGTGCTTCAGCCCTCCGGCGCTTTGCTGACTTTCTCCCTCTTGATGGTGCTGCTGTTTTACGCCGCATCCCTGCTGCAACTGAAATACCGACTCTGGGGCGTTTTGATAACCGAATGGGTATTGTTGTTCCTGCCGCTGGTCTTTGTCGTCTGGTATAGCCGGATTGATTTCAAAAAAGCCTTAAACCTGCGTGGATTCAAAATAACCGATTTGGCAGGCACATTTCTGTTGGCCCTGGGGGGACTCCTTCTTGCCGCCACGATTGGGCAGATTCAGGTGAAATTGTTTCCGGAAGCCGCTCGCATCAACGAGATTTTAGAAAAATTTCTGAACTTGCAAACGCAAGATATTCCTCTATTCTGGGGGCTGATCATTCTTGCCCTCAGTCCGGCAATTTGTGAAGAACTGTTGTTCCGGGGGTTGATTCTATCCTCTTTCAAAAAACACCTGTCGCCGGCAATCACCATCGGGCTTACCGCCCTGTTGTTCGGGATTTTCCACATCCATATTTTTCGCATTTTGCCCACCGCGATTATCGGTGTTTACTTGACATTCATTGTCTATTACACCGGGTCCGTCTACCTGGGGATGATTGCCCACGCCTTGAACAATGCTTTTGCGGTGTTGTATATTTCAATTCCCGGCTTCCCCAACACCCTGGGTTGGCTTTTCCGGGAAGAATCTATTACTCCGCCCGGACTTGTCTTGATGGTGTTTTCCTTAACCACAGGAGCGTATCTAATTTTCAAACGCCGGCGCCGGGTCTAAAAATTTTTTCCATCCAGATATTTTTTGAATGAGTCTCTTCTCGATTTTGTAACCTGGGCTTCATCACCATACACTTTTTCGAAATGGTGTAAATTTACCGTGTTTGTCATGCCCGAATGCATTAATCGGGCATCATTAAGGGTTCGTAGAAGTGGATCCCCGCTGGAAAAAATACCCCAACCACAACGCGTCTCCGCCGGAGCGGGGTAAACTGGGAATAACGCCTCGCAGTGAAGTTGATTAAGCAAACAGACCTCATAAGAACGCTGTATACTGATTAGCCCCATTCGGAGTCTCAATCGACTCCCAGTCGGGAGGGATTGTCGATTTACTCTGTCGAGGACATCTCCCCGGTCAGCCGGCTGTTGCAGATAGCTGGGAAACCGTTGAAACGGTTTATAATATTCTGAATTTCTCACACCGCCCCGGTAGCCGGGGCAGGTGTTAATGAGAAAAACTAACATTTTTAGCCGTTTCAACGGCTTTTTTAAGCGTATCCGAGAAACTACAACAGCCTCTCAGCCGGGGGCAAAGTGCACCAAAGCACTTAGAGTTTCATCAACCATCCGTGTTTTCACATGTGATTGCTATTCAGCACTCCATCCGCACTTCAAATGAACGAGTTCGAAAAACAATCTTGCCCGGGCAACCTCATCACCGGGGAACTTGCGCTTACACCAGCGCGCTCTCCTGCCCGGAATCGCGCACAAACAGACAGGAACAGTTGGTCCACTCCACCGCCTGGCGGATAAAAGGAAAGGAAATCGGTTCCGCTAATCCGAAGATATTTACATCTGCCTTCGGCATGGTTTGGATGGCTTCCTGGAAATTCCCCCGCAGTACATGAAACTCGGTCATGGAGGGCAAGCGGGCCATGTCGCTTAATTTCTCCATATAGCGATACATTCGCCGTTCTTCCTTGTCATCCAGGGCCGTGGTAACCAGGTTGAGACGCCCGCCCCAATTGAGCTGGAGATGCAGGGCAATCAGCACCGCTAAGTGCCAATTGGGACTTTTCTCGCGCAGCCACAGGTTGATATCCTTCTGCATCCCAAAAGCCACCCGGGGATGCTGGTGCAGAATGGTCACCCCCAATTTGTTGGCGGTTGCTTCGGTGACAATTTGCTGTATCGCCTCATCATTGCTGTTGTCCAGCCCGACGGTCAGAAAGATGATGTTGGGTTGGAAGGCTCCTACCCGCAAAACCTGTATCACCGATTTAGCCCCGTGGATAAAATCCTTATCCTCGATTACCGCGCAGTTGACAAAAATATTCTGATTCTTGAGCGGCTCAAGCAGTTTGTTTAAATGCTTCTCGGTCTCTTCCCGGCCATTATTGCTGACGGTAAACGCGAAGAGGCTGCCGGAGGGATGGGTGATATCCCGGATAAACAGGAGCGGCCCGGCCCAGACTTTAGGATCATCGACCGGC
>JAJRYW010000642.1 GCA_024275555.1 Calditrichota bacterium
CCATTTTTTTGTTTTCCGGCTATCACCTGGGAACTTACCAGTTGGAGAGTCCTCGATTGATTTCCACGTAAAACCAAAGGTTCTGTGTATGAAACTGTGGCCAAGCGTGAATTTCCCCCCAAACGAGAACTTTCGAATAGGAAATCACCAAGAATTTCGAAAACAGCCCCCAAAATGAGCGAACGGTAAGTACAAGTTTTCATCTGTTTGCAGAATAAATTCTGCACTCTTGATTTTTTGCACGATGCCGGCTTCTGTGCAATTTGACTTACGCCCGGTAATAATCGTTGGAAAACCGGCTGGCATCAATGACCAAAATCACGATTCCCAAACTTAAAATATTGCGTATTTCCCCATGTTGACCGCCTCGCCATCCAAATCACCAATAACGGACCGTTGGGGGGATAAAAATGCTCAAGGAAGATTAGTATTCAAAGCGGTGCCGGTAAAAATTCAGAACCATACCGATCATGACCATATTGGTAATCATGGCGCTGCCCCCGTAACTGACAAAGGGCAAAGGCAGGCCGGTTACCGGGAAGAGCCCGATGGTCATCCCGATATTGACAAACATATGAAAGGCCAGAATAGTGGCGATTCCGATAGTGATGATACTGCCAAAGGGATTCCGCAAAATGCTGGCAATATGCACCATTCGCGATAACAGCACGGCAAACATCACCAGGCCCACCAATACGCCGAAGAAACCGAACTCCTCCCCGATGACGGCATAGATAAAGTCGGTGTGCTGTTCCGGCAGAAAACGAAGCTGGGTTTGTGATCCGTGCAAAAAGCCTTTTCCGAACAGCCCCCCGGAGCCAATCGCCACTTTGGACTGAATAATCTGGTAGCCTGCGCCTAACGGGTCGCTTTCCGGGTTCCAGAAGGTCAAAATCCGCTGTTTCTGATAATCTTTTAGTTGATTCCAAATGGCCGGGGTGCGAAATCCGATCAGGATGTTCATCACAAAATAAGAAATGCTCCGCAGCACCGACGGTTTGAGGATGTAGAGGTACAGGGCCACCCCCGTCAGCACCAGGGAAAAGATGATGATGTTGAACGAAGCGATCATCACCACACCGGGGATCAGAATCAGCGCGATGTAGGTGGGACGCAATCCCGCCCAATAGAGAATTGGCAGGGCAATGACCAGGAAAACCAGGGCGGTGCCCAAATCCGGTTGCCTGGCGATGAGCAGGAAGGGCAGCAAAATCAGCCCCACCACAATCGAAAACGGTTTAATATGGTTGATATCCTCGCGTTCATCGGTCAAAAACCGCGCTACGGCCAACAGCGTGCCGATTTTGGCAAACTCGGAGGGCTGAAAACCGATCGGACCGATACGAAGCCAACGGGTCGCCCCGTACCCGGTGTGTCCCCAGAACAGCACCAGGATCAGCAGCCCGATTCCCACCATGTACACCGGGTAGGAAATGGCATAGAGGAAGCGGTTGGGCAAGAAGGCCACAAAGAGCATCACCAGGCCTCCCAGCACCATCCACTTAATCTGGGAAGAAAAATAATTTACCCCGGCCTGGGAGGTGGAGTAGAGCGCAACCAATCCCAGCGAGATCAACCCAACAGCGACCAGGATTAACGACCAGTCGATTTTTTTTTGCGGATCAAACATTATTGCGGTTCTTCCAGGTTAAGGGTGGAATCTTCCGGCGCCAATGCCCCTACCGCTTTCAGGCTGTCCTGGCGTGCTTTTTCCCGTTGCAGTTCCCATAGACGGCGCTGGTAGGCGCGATAGGCTTTATAGTCAAATCTTCCGGTATAATGGAAATAGCGTTGCAGGAATTTACCGGCAATGGGGGCGGCCACCGCCCCGCCGGATCCCCCGTTTTCCACCACGATGGCAACAGCAATTTCCGGCTGCTCAAAAGGGGCAAACCCGATATACCAGGAGTGCGATTTCCCGTGCGGATTTTGGGCGGTGCCGGTTTTGCCGGCGCTGCCAATCTTCCACACCCCGGCTCGCCAACCGGTGCCCCCGGCAACCACTTCCCGCATCCCTTCCCGAATAAATTGAAACACCTTGTTATCAATTCCTTTTACCTGGAGACGGGGACGATTGATCTGGGTAACCTCGCCGGTGATGCGATCCACCAGCACCCGGGTAAGATGGGGCTGATAGTAGTAGCCGCTGTCGGCCAGGATCATGACAAACTGGGCCATTTGCAGCGGCGTAACCAACAATTCTCCCTGTCCGATAGCAATATTGGCCAACATGCCGCGCGTCCAACCACGTTTGCCATAGATACGGTCATAATACTCCCGGGTGGGCACCAGCCCGGGTTTTTCGGTGCTTAACTCGATTCCGGTCAGCTTGCCAAAGCGGAACAGTTGGCTATACTTGCTCCATTGATCAATTCCGATTTTTAGGCCCAAATTGTAAAAATATACGTTACAAGAGTTCTTGATCGCGGCAATCAGGCTTATTTTTCCGTGGCCTTTAGCGTACCAGCAGCGCACCGTGCGGCGGCCGATGCGAAGATAGCCGGGACAATTCACCGTCCACTCCGGGGTAATGATCCCTTCATTAAGCGCGGCAACGGCGGCAACCATTTTATAGGTGGAGCCGGGCGGATAGGTGGCCTGGGTGGCCCGGTCAAACAACGGCTTCAATGTGTCGGCCATCAGTTGCCGCCAGACCTCCGGCTCCACTGCTTCGGCAAATTGGCTGAGATCATAATCCGGCTTGGAGAGCATGGTCAATATCTCGCCGTTGCGGGTGTCAATCGCCACTAAAGCGCCATTGCGTTCTCCGAAAAGGGTGTCGGCGTACAATTGCAAACGAGAGTCAATGGTCAGATAGAGATCGTGACCGGGATAAGGCGGGGAATTGTTTTCCGATTCCAGCGCGCCCACCATGCGCCCCAGGGCGTCCACCTGCACATATTTGTAGCCTTTCCGGCCGCGCAGATAGCGGTCTAATGCTTTTTCAATTCCCTTTTTGCCGACCATATCCCCGGGCTCATAACCGGGTTTGCGGGATAATTCCGCCTCTCCGATTTCCCCGAGCGTGCCCAGTATATGGGCAAATCCGTGTTCATATTGATAGTTGCGGCGCGGCTCGACTTTCCATTCCAGGCCGGGCAGATCAAGTTTGTTTTCCTCTAAAATTGCCAGGGTTTTGCGATCAATGTAACTGGCAATCTTCACCGGCTGGAACCTGCGGGTGCGGCGAACCCGTTTTTTCAATTCTTTAATAGGCAGGTTTAGTATAGCCGACAGGTTTTGGTAGGTTTGCGGGACAGCCTGGGCCGGAACAATATAGAGCGAAAAGGAGGGCCGGTTATCGGCAATGAGCACCCCTTCCCGGTCATAAATCAACCCGCGCACAGGGATTTCGGTAAGCACTTTAATGCTGTTCTTTTCCGATTTCTCCCGGTAGACGTTTTCCTGAAGAACCTGCACATTGTAAAAGCCGGCGGTCAGAATCAGGATCATCAGGGCGATGAATCCATAAAAGACTACGCGGCGCGGATTTCCGGGGCGAAAATTCAGATCACTCATCGATCTCTACAAATTGCTTAAAAATGATAAAAATCAGCATCCCTACAATGGCGGTGTAGAGCAGATTGGGGATGATGTGAAAACGCAGAATCACCCACCAATTCACCGCCTCTCCCAGGGTGCTGACAAAATACCAGATCAGGTCGTGGCAGGCGCCGGCAATCAACAGGGTAAAAATAAACTGGCTGCGCTCCTGGAAGAAACCCGCTACGCCCCCGGCTATATACCCGCTGATGCTCTTACTCATCGAGGAGAGGCCCAATAGCCCCCCGGAGAGTAAATCGCTGGCAAGCCCCACCACAAATCCGGCCGTGCTCCCGGCAATTTTGCCGTGGTGAATAGCCAACAAAGTTAATACCACCAAAACCAGGTTGGGTTTCCAGGTAACAATTTCAATCAGCGGCACAAAGGTGATCTGGAGCAGCAGGGCTGCCGCAAAGGCCAGTCCGTAGCGGAGAAAAATGTTATTCACGGGCCGGGTTCTCCGCTGGTTTATCGCGTATGACAAAGACTTCTTCCACCGCGCCGAAATCCACCGCCGGCTTTACTTTGATCTCCTTAAAAAAGGCGTACTGGTTTTCATCAATGGAGGAAACGATGCCGATTTTGATTCCCGGGGGATAGATCCGGCTTAACCCGGAGGTAACCACGGCTTCGCCCACCAGCACATCGACCGTTTTGGGGACATTGTTCAGCAACAGCCAGGCCTTTCCGGACCAGGAGATATCCCCGGTTTCCCGGCTGCTCTCCAAACGTGCGCTGACAAAAGCATTGTGGTCGACTAAAATTTGCACAATTGATTGGGACTGGGTAACCGCCACAACTTTGCCGACTAAACCGTCCGCGTTTACCACGGCCATATTTTTAGCTACACTGTCTTGTGCTCCCACATTCAGGATCAGGGAGCGAAATCCCAGTTCGCTGGACTGGCCGATCACCTGCGCGGCTACGAACCTATAGGGCATTTTTTCCTTCAGTTGCAGCATTTTCTTGAGCCGCCGGTTTTCTAAAATCATCTCCCGCAATTGCTGCTGGGCAAAGTGGAGATCAAAATTCTCCTGCTTGAGGGCTTCATTTTCAACGGCCAGTTCGCGGCTCCAATCCAGCGACTGCTGAACGGAATGCACCCACTCCACCGTCTTCAGCATCGCCCAGCGCACCCCGCGCAGGCTATCCGGATTGCTGAAGTTCATCAACACCAGTGAGAGAAAAATGTAAAGCGCCAGCAATAGCAGGGATTTATTGACAAAAGATAGGTAATGCGGCAATTTCACAACAAATGAGATCCTTCTTTAGAACCATTGGCCCCTCTCGGGGTCTTAAAAGACTTTTTTTTTTATCGATTTACCCTGTCGAAGAAAACTCCTGACCGGCCAGAGAAAAGTGTGTAAAAACACTTACATTTTAATTTTGTAACTATTCAGGTCTTTTTTTTGACAGGATTCACATGATGAACCGGATTGGGAAATAAAATTTAGTAACTACTCAGGTGTTATTGCCAATGGCGTATAATTCCCCTCACCCCGTCCTTCGCTTGCGCTTCGGTCGCCCCTCTCCCCGGGGGAGAGGGGAAGGGGGTGAGGGAGATTCAACTGTCATATATACAGCCGCTTAGGCTATGAACAAACCGACCTGAGTAGTTTCCGTTATTATTCATAATTTGTTACTATTCAGCAAATGAAGAATGTAGAGATTTTGGATGGCAGCGACTTCTAACCAAATATAAAAACTTTTGCCATTTTTTTCTTTCGATTCTTTGCTGTGTTCAGTGGGCTGAATAGTTACCATAATTTATTAAAAACACTTTAGTTGTAAAATTATCCTTTTCGTGTTTTTTTCGCATGTTTGGTGAGCTGAATAGTTACTTAATTTTTAATAATATCATGTCTTTTCGAACGTAGAGAGAAATCTGTTAGCACTCGAGACTTTGTCTTTACTTTCCAACTATTTTAGCCAACATAGTATCGTATACAAACAGATTTCTCTCTCCGCTGCGCTTCGCTCGAGATGACGGTAGCCCTTCTCAGGGGCGCAATCGACATCCCGGTCAACCTGGAAAACCCGGGCGACAGCAATAGCTTTTTCCGTTGTAATAATATCATGTCTTTTCGAACGTAGAGAGAAATCAGTCAACACTCCAAACTTTGTCTTTGCTGTTCAACTATTCTTGCATACAGGGTGTTGAATACTGACAGATTTCTCTCTCCGCTGCGCTTCGCTCGAAATGACGGTAGGCGCTTTAAAGCGCGTCATCACATGCCATTGCCGGGCGAAAAGCTTTGCACCCGCCGCAGCCGTCAGCGCCGTTTACAGGCGGCGATTGGTTTTTAAGAGCACTTTCTGGAATCGGGGATATTCCTCCAGAATTTTTCCGGTGCCGCGCACCACGCAACTCAGCGGGTCTTCGGCCACATTGACCGGCAGCCGGGTTTCCTGCACAATCCGGTCATCGAGACGCCGCAACAATGCTCCGCCGCCGGAGAGGATGATCCCGCGATCCAAGATATCCGAGGCTAATTCCGGGGGCGTATGCTCCAGGGTAATTTTGATGGTATCCACAATGGTGTGGATCGGCTCGTTGAGCGCCTCGCGTATTTCCACCGAATTGACTTCCACGGTTTTGGGGATGCCGTCCACTAAATCCCGCCCTTTTACCGAGGTGGTAATTTCCTCTTCCAGGGGAAGCGCCGAACCAATTTCACATTTGAGATTTTCGGCGGTTTTCTCGCCGATGAGCAGATTATAATTCTTTTTAAAATACTGCACAATCGCTTCGTTCATCTCGTCCCCGCCAATGCGGATGGAGGTGTGGAGCACAATCCCGCTCAGGGAGATTACGGCAATTTCCGAGGTGCCGCCGCCGATATCGACGATCATATTGCCCACCGGCTTGTCAATGTCCAGCCCGATGCCAATGGCGGAGGCCATCGCCTCGGCCACCAGGTAGACCTCCCGGGCGCCGGCCCGCTCCGCGCTGTCGCGCACGGCGCGTTTTTCCACCTCGGTCACGCCGGAGGGCACGCAGACCACAATTTTGCCAATACTGACCCGGTTTACTTTCGCTTTTTTGATAAACTCCCGGATCATTGCTTCGGTGGCGTCAAAATCGGCGATGACCCCGTCTTTGAGTGGGCGAATGGTGATAATATCCTGGTGGGTGCGTCCTAACATCTCCCGGGCCTCCTGACCCACCGCGACAATCTTATTTCCCCGCTCCTCAAAGGCCACAATAGAAGGTTCATTGACAACAATGCCTTTGCCTTTAACATAGATTAATGTGTTTGCGGTTCCTAAGTCGATTCCAATATCGTTAGAGAAAAAATCAAATAGTGCCATGCTGTCTCCGTATCCTTAGTGCTTAAAATGTCTCATTCCTGTAAAAACCATGGTAATTCCATGTTCATTTGCAGCATTGATTACTTCTTCATCGCGGATCGATCCGCCCGGCTGGATAATTGCGACAACCCCGGCCCGGGCGGCCTGATCGACGCCGTCGCGAAACGGGAAAAACGCATCCGAGGCCAACACGGCGCCGTTCAGATTACGATTGGCGGCCTGCGCTTTCATCACGGCAATTTTCACCGAGTCTACCCGCGACATCTGACCGGCCCCGGTCCCGTACAGCTCGCGGTCTTTGCAGATGACAATCGCATTGGATTTAACGTGCTTGACGATGGTCCAGCTAAAACGCAATTCATCCAGCAGGGCGGGATCTGGCTGAGCCTTGCTGACCACCTTCCATTGCTCACTCGGCGAGGTTATGCTATCTGCATCCTGCACCAAAAAGGCGCCGGAGAGCGAACGCATCAAGGGCAACTCCCGGGGATAGCGTTTCGGATCGCTGCTCAGCAGACGCAAGTTCTTTTTCTTGTTCAAAATTTTCAGCGCTTCCTCAGAGAACGACGGGGCAATAATGCACTCGAAAAATATCCTGGCCATCTCCCCGGCGCACTCGGCGTCCACTTCCCGGTTAAAGGCCGCAATCCCACCGAATGCAGAGAGCGAATCGCCACGCAGCGCTTTTTGGAAGGCCTCCACAACGCTATTTGTGCTTAGCGCCGCGCCGCAGGGATTGGTATGTTTTACCACCACCGCGGCGGTTTCCTCAAATTCCAGGGCCAGGGCAAAGGCGGCGTCGACATCCACGTAGTTGTTATAGGAGAGCGGTTTTCCCCAATGCTGCACCAACGCGGCCATACCCTGTTTCTGCGCGCCAAAGGGATGATACACCGCCGCGCGCTGGTGAGGATTCTCCCCATAGCGCAAATCGGCCAGTTTTTGCAGGTGGATGGTTTGCGAGTCGGCAAAGCCCGGGGATTCCGGGGCTGAGGCGTCCAGGTATTCCTGAATCCGGGCGTCGTACCAACTGGTGTAGAAGAACACCCGGCGGGCGCACTCTGCCGAGTATGACTCCGGAATTCCATCCTCCTTTTCCAGCAACTCTAAGAATTCCCGGTACTGATCGGGATGATGCAGGGCCAGCACATGCCGGTAGTTTTTAGCGGCGGCGCGGAGCATGGCCGGCCCGCCGATATCGATAAACTCAATTGCTTCTTCCGGCGGCAATTTTTTCTGCACCGCTTCTTCCACAAAGGGGTAGAGATTCACCGCCGCCAGTTGGATCGGTTCGATGCCGTGTTTTTCCAACTCGGCCAGGTGAGCCGGGTCGTCGGTGCTGAGCAGCGCCGCATGGACAGCCGGGTGCAGGGTTTTTACCCGCCCGCCCAGAACTTCGGGAAATCCGGTAAGCTGCTCCACCGGGGTAACCGGGATTCCGGCCTTTTTGAGGTAGGCAGCCGTGCCGCCGCTGGAGATGATGCGCACCTTCCGTGCCGCCAGCGCCGCCGCCAGTTCTTCCAGCCCGGTTTTATCCCAGCAACTTATCAACGCGTTTTTAACGGTAATCATTTTTCACCCCCTTAATCCATACCCGCTGGCCATCAATCTCAATCTCATGCTCCAGCAGCAGTTTCACCGCCTCGGGCAGCAGTTGATGTTCCACCGCCAGCACTTTTTCGGCAATTTGTTCCGGGGTGCTGCAATCGCGGATATCCACTGCTTTTTGCAGCACGATTGGCCCGGCGTCATATTCACAATTCACCAGGTGTACGGTTACCCCGGACACCTGTGCACCGGATTGGAAAACTGCCCGGTGCACATTTATGCCGTACATTCCTTTTCCCCCAAAAGCAGGCAACAACGCCGGGTGGATGTTTAAAATCCGGTTTGAATAGTGTTCCACAAGATTGTCGGGAATCTTTTTTAAGTATCCGGCCAGGACAATCAGTGATATGCCGTGCTGTTGAAGTATTTCGATCAGTGCGCGGCCAAACCCTTCCGGGGTCGGGTAATCCCGCGGGGGAACCACGGCAACCGGAATTTTGTGCTGATGTGCGTAGTCAATGGCGCCGGCGTTGGGATTGTCGCAAATAAGCACAGCGATCCGACCGGGAATCTCCCCACCAAGAATCTTGGCATGAACGGATTGAAAGTTACTCCCTCGCCCGGAGGCAAATATCGCGATATTCGTCACTCTTGCTACCTTAATTTGAACTCTAAATATAATCGATCCAAGAAGATGTGTCAAACCAATTTACGACGGGATTTTTTCATGGCAAATTTTGTCGCAAAGACGCTTTGCCGCACCCCAAATACCCGGGTGTATTCAGAGAAAAACTACCCGAATTCCCAGCGGAGTGAAAAAGGCCCGGTTTCCAATTGAGCCGGAAGCCCGATGGGCAGGGGGCAGCAATCCGCAAAATGGCCGTAAGGGAAATTAGCAATGATGGGTGCATCTTTCTTCAGATGGGAAAGCAGGAGCGGAACCACATCAAGCAACTTGTCTTCAAAGAGGAATTTGCCCAGGACAAGGCCGCTCACCCGCTCCCACAACCCGGTTAGTTTCAGGCGCCAGATCATCCGGTCAATCCGGTAAAGGGGTTCGTTGGTGTCTTCCAGGAACAGAATCACCGGGTCATCATCCGGCCAAAAGCGGCTCCCGGGCAAGGTGCAGATCATCGAGAGCGTGCCGCCCAACAGGCGTCCCGCCGCCGGGCCGGGGCGGACCGTTTTAAGCGTTTCCAGGCCGGGCTCATCGGCGCTCAGTCTGCGGCGCGTTTTGGCAAGAATTTCCAGGCCCGGTGCCACAAAGGGATTGCCGGGATGCACCTGCGTGGTGAGAGTCAACCCGCTGAGCGAGGGAAGCGCGATTTTTGACCAGATTCCCCATTGCAGCGCGGTCAGATCGCTGAATCCGATCAGCCATTTGGCGTGGGTGCGGAGCAGTTCCTCATCCAGCAACGGTAATAATTGAATGGAGCCGTATCCGCCCCGCAGGCACCAGACGGCTTTTATGCGGGGATCGCGCAGAAACTCATACCACTCCTTTAGCCGCGTTTCCGGCGAGGCGGAAACCAAACCGGCCTCCGAGAAGGCATGTTCGGCCAATTGATAATGGTATCCCAGCGACTCCAGGTAGTCCAGCCCTTTTTGCACCTGCTCCGGGCGCACCGG
>JAJRYW010000643.1 GCA_024275555.1 Calditrichota bacterium
ACGGCGGCAGCGAATATTGCGGCCGGGTGATTCGCTCCGCGCTGGATTCGCTGCGCTGGAGCGCTTCCGATTCGGATTTAAAAATCATCTTTATTGCCGGGAATGAGAGCTTTGCCCAGGGGCAAATCGACTTCCGGGAAAGCTGCCGGGAGGCTATTGGGCAGGGAATTATCATCAACACCATTTTCTGCGGCGACGCCCGGGAAGGCGTCGGGCTAAACTGGAAGGAAGCCGCCGAGTTAGCCGACGGCCGTTATGTGAGCATCAATCAGAATGAAAAGATTGTGCATATCCCCGCCCCGCAGGACAGCCTGATCAACCGGCTTAGCCTGGAGCTGAATAAAACTTACCTGGGATACGGCGCCCTGGGGAAAACGCTGAAGGAGCGGCAGGAACGGCAAGACGCCAACGCGGTCAGTTATGGAAGCGCTGTGGGCGCAACCCGCGCGGCGGTGAAGGCCTCCAAATCCTATAAAAATGCCAGTTGGGACCTGGTGGATGCCGTGGAGGAGGGACAGGTAGAGCTGGAGACGCTACCCGAGGAGCAGTTGCCCGATGAGTTAAAAGGAAAATCCATCGAAGAGAGAAAACAGGTCTTAAAGCAGTTGAAGGAAAAGCGCGAGCGCATCCGGGCGGAAATCCGGAAACTCGATGCACAACGGAAGCGGTATCTTGCCGAACATCGTCCCGCCCCGCAGGGCAACACGCTCGACCGGGCCCTGATCGGCCTGGTGCGGGAACAGGCCGCGGCAAAATCGTTTTATTTTCCGAAACAGCAATAACCGGGAGACAAGCATGTATTCATTCAAGCTTACCTTTTTGTTAGCGTTGATCCTGCCCCTGTGGCTTCTTGCGGACGGCTTGATTATCATCGATCCTCCGCTGCCCGGGCCGCCCCGCCCGGGGCCGATCCGGATATCCCCCTACCCGCTGGCGGTGACGCACCACCGGGTGAAAGTGACCATCCGCGAACACATCGCAACCACCGAGGTGGAGCAAGTGTTCCGGAATCCCACCGCGCGGCAACTGCAGGGCTACTACATCTTTCCGCTTCCGCCAGGCGCGGCGCTGGACCGGTTCACCCTGGAAATTGACGGCAAGGCGGTTCCGGGAGAGTTGCTGGATGCGCAAAAAGCCCGGGAATTTTATGAAGATCAGGTTCGCAAATGGATCGATCCGGCCTTGCTGGAGTACCAGGGCAGCGGGCTGATCAAAATACGGATTTTTCCCTTTGCCCCCGGGCAGGAACGCCGCATCACCCTGCGCTACCGGGAAATTCTCCAAGATGAATTTGGCGTCTATGAATACCGCTACCCGCTGAGCACGGAAAAATTTTCCTCGGAACCGTTGAAAACCCTGCAAATTGCGGTTGAGGTTAATTCGCAAAAGACCATTCACAACCTGTTCTCCCCCACTCATGCGGTAGAGATCGCCCGGGAAAACCCCCACCGCTGGCAAGCCGCGTATGAGGCTGAGCAGGTGAAACCGGAACGGAATTTCCGGCTTTTCTTCAGCCTGGGCGCCGATGAATTTACCCCGACCTTCCTGACCTACAGCGACAACAGCGAAGCCGGCTTCTTTATGCTGACCCTGCCGGGCAATTTATCCCCTGCTGCGGCCGGTCAGCCCAAGGATATTGTTTTTCTGCTGGACGCCTCCGGGAGCATGAAAGGCGAGAAACTGGACAAAGCCAAACAGGCCCTCCGCTATTGCATCGGCCGGCTAAAACAGCAAGACCGCTTCGAAATTATCCGTTTTTCCACCCGGGCGGAGCAATTGTTTGGTGAATATGTTTTTGCGGATGAAGAGCATCGAAGGCAAGCGGAGAAATTCATCGGCAGCATCGAGGCTATCGGGGGAACGAACTACCAGGCCGCGCTGGAGATGATGCAGGGGCTGCAATCAAAGCGGGGAAAGACCAAACGCCCCGGCTATGCCATCTTCATCACCGACGGCAAACCGACCGTGGCAGAAACCCGGCCGGAACAATTGCTCAACCTCCTCTCCCCCGGCAATATACGCATCTTCACCCTGGGAATCGGTTACGAGGTGAACACCCATTTGCTGGACCGCATCAGCGAACAGAGCGGCGGAACCCGCAGTTACATCACCCCCGACGAGGATTTGGAACAGCGCATCAGCAATTTCTACCGGCAGGTCTCCGAGCCGCTTCTGAGCAAGATCAGAATCCGCACAGACAGCGCGGTGCGCCTGAGCGATATGTACCCGGCCAGCCTCCCGGACCTGTTTCGCGGAACCGGGCTGAATATCCTCGGGCGTTTCCGGGGCGCCGGCAAATCAACCCTGATCATTGAGGGAAACCGGAATGGACAGCAGCGCCAATTCCGATTCCCCATAGAGATTCCTTCCACGGCCTTGGCGTATGATTTTATTCCGCCCCTTTGGGCGACCCGGGCGGTGGGCTACCTGCTCGATCAAATCCGGCTGCACGGCGAGACCGAAGAACTGAAAAGCGAAATCATACAGTTGGCAAAACGTTTTGGCGTCATGACTCCCTATACCAGTTACCTGGTGCTGGAAGATGAGCAACGTATTTCCCGGGATCAGCCGAATCGGCCTTTCCGGATATTGCCGGAGGAGTTCCGGGAAGATGCGCAGCTCCAAAACCGGGGCCGGCTGGAGTATGATCAATTTGCCGAGCAGAGCGGCGCCGGCAGCGTGCGCCGGAGCAAAGAGATGCTCAGTCTGCAAGGGGCAAAGTCCATTTCCGATGTGGGAGATCTGAAAAAACGTATGTTTGTATCGGGCAAAAACGGTGCGACGCCATCGATTGAGGATCTGATCAAAATCGTGAACGGGCGGGCTTTCTACCGGCATGGCCGGGTATGGGTGGACTCCCGCCTGGAAGATAAGACCGATTTACCGGTTGAGAAAATTCTATTCGGCTCGCGGGAGTATTTTGAGCTGCTGCAAAAGCAGCCTGAGCTGAAAAACATATTGGCCCTGGGAGCGCGGGTGCGCTTCGTTGCCGCAGGGCGCATTATCGAAATAAAGCTGGACGGGCAATAGACTGTAAACCAAATTTTTTAAAGTTTTGAGATATCTTTGTGCCACTGACATCCCCTCTGTCTCCTCCCTTCGAAGGGGGATGTTCACAGTCTGAGTCAAGTGCAAAAGGTAAAAATAATAAGTTTACAAACTAAGTGCTTTCGCACACTTCGGCCCCCGGCCGGCCGGGGTGTCTTCGACAGAGTAAATCGACAATCCCGGCCGGCCGGGAGTCGATTGAGACCCCGAAAGGGGATAAGTGAACCAAACTACTCATCCAACGCCTTCTCAAAGTGGGTCAGGCGCAAGCCCCGGAGAACCACACGGTTGCTGAGTTCTTCCAGGGAGGTGTGTTCCAGAACCTCTCGGAGTTTATCGCGAATGGCCCCCCATTGCTCATGCATCGGGCATGGCTTATCGGAGCCGCAGGAGGGCAACCCTAATATACACTGGGTAAATAGTTCATCCCCCTCAATCGCTTCTACAATTTCCAGCAGGCTGATTTGACCCGTAGGCCGGGCAAAAGCGACCCCGCCCCGGGGACCGCGGTAGGACTTCATCAGTTTCTTTTGGGTCAGCTTTTGCAAAATCTTGGTCAGAAAATGAAAAGAGATATCCAGTTCTTTGGAAATTTCATTAATCGGGAGGTACTCGCCGTTCTTGTGCGAGGCAATATACAGCGCGGCCCGAATTCCGTAAGTGCATGCTTGCGAGAAGATCATATTCAATCCATCCTGATTTAGCTAACATATTATTACAAATTAATGTGCGAATATTTTCCAGCCAACCGCTTTTGAACAAAGTAACCCGGAAAATATGCGTAAACTACGCTTCAATATCAAGTTGATCCCGGGGCGGCGCCCTAAAAATAATTCGGCAGGCTTCCCGGTAAAGTTATGATTTGTTCCCACCGGGATGCGAATCACTTGCGGCATAACCACCTACTCCGGCAAAGCGAGCGCTTCGTTCAGCAGCGTTTTCAGCTTTTGGGCGTTTTTCACCGCCTTTCCCTGCGGGTGGTTATTGAAAAAAATATAGGTCCGGAAGGAAGAGCGAATCAGGCGCACCAACCGGGTTACCCACTCGTTCAGTTCCGCGGCCTGGTAGAGATAATCGTAGCGGGTCTCGTTGGTCCCGGTCCACCAGTTGGCCTCGTTGCGTCCATGAAAGCGCACGTAGGAAACAGGAGTAGTATGCACTTCCTGCGGCGGGAGCAGCCCTTTCAGCGGCGGCTCATCCACGTTGACATAGCCGATGCGGTGATAGCGCAGAAATTCAAAAACCTCCGGCCGGTTCCAGGAATCGTGCCGGAATTCCACAAAAAGCGGGTAATCCTGAAAATATTCCCGGGTTTTGGCCAGGTAGGCCCGGTTCTGCTGCACATTCTTAAAGGAATAGGGAAACTGGGCCAGGAAACCCTGCAATTTTCCCGATTCCGCCAGCGGGGTTACCGCGCTCAGCAAATCGCGCACGGCCGTGCGGTTGTGCTCGCGATTGTGGGTGGTCTCCCGGTTCGCTTTGACCATAAAATGAAAATGCTCCGGGGTTTTCCGGGACAGGTGAAAAAACATCGCCGGATGGGGAATGCGGTAATAGGTGGAGTTGATTTCCACCGTATCAAAGTGTTGGGCGTAATAGTCGAGCCGCTTCTCTTTTGGCAAACCGGGCGGATAGAAGACCCCTTCCCAATCGGCGTAGCTATAGCCGGATGCACCGATTCGGTATTCTGCTGGCAAATTTTTCGGTGATTTGCTATCTTGGTTCATCACGGTAAATGGTATACCCATTAAAGATGAAAGATGAAATTTACGGTTCGCTTAATATTTTTGAGGTTTTCAAAATTCAACTTTCGCACTTAAGGTAATGTTTTAAAAAGAGCAATATGTATTTTTTGGGTGCATGTCAAATTGCACAATGGAAAGCCGTTAAAACGGCTATGTAATAATTTCTTTCTCATTAACACCGCCCCGGTAGCCGGGGCAGGTGTTAATGACATCTTGCAGCGATTGTTTAACCGTTTCAAC
>JAJRYW010000644.1 GCA_024275555.1 Calditrichota bacterium
AAATCCGGCGGGCCGAGGACCCCCTGCAAGACTACCGGGTCGGAGAATTGAAGCTGCTCACCATTCCGACAGACAGCGGCGACAGTTTGTTTGCCCGCCTGTTTTATCCGCCGGATTACCAGCCGGACCTGGCCTATCCCCTGATTGTCTATGTTTACGGCGGCCCGCACTCTCAAATGGTGCGCAACACCTGGCTGGGCGGCGGGGGCTCCTGGCCGCTGTGGTTGCAATACCTGTCAAGCAAAGGCTACCTGGTCTTTACGGTGGATAACCGGGGAACCGACTTCCGGGGGAAAGCCTTCGAGCAAGCTACTTTTCGCAAACTGGGTACTGTGGAGATTGCCGATCAACTTTTAGGCTTGAGGGAGTTACGCAAATACGCACGAGTCGATACGACCCGGATTGGGGTGGTTGGCTGGAGTTACGGGGGATTTATGACCACTTCCCTGGCGCTCCGGGCGCCGGAGGTCTTCAAAGTCGGTGTTGCCGGCGGGCCGGTAATCGATTGGAAATATTATGAGACTATTTATACCGAGCGCTACATGGATACGCCGGAGTCCAATCCGGAAGGATACCAAACCGCCGATGTCCGGAAATATGTGAAGAATCTCAAAGGCAAATTGTTGGTTATCCACGGCGGCGCGGATGATGTGGTGATGTTGCAGCATAGCATTCTGTTTGTGAAAGCGGCCGTCAAGGCCAATGTGCCGTTGGACTATTTTATCTATCCCGGCCAAAAGCACGGTATCCGGGGTAAAGACCGTTTGCATTTGTTTAAGAAGATGAGCGCCTATTTAATGGACAATTTGTCGGGGATGGACGTCTATCGGTAAACGCAGGAATCGCCCCCGCTTTTGCGGGACTGCTTGAGCGCTTCCAAAGCGCGATCGAGCAATTCTTCCTTGCGAACCACTTCGATGCGGGGCTCCAGGGTGGTGTATCCCAGGCTGATGGTCAGGGTGTGCCGCAGGTCGCGAAAGGGATCTTCGAAGGCGGTTCCGCGGATGACTTTGCGCATTTTTTCGGCCGCTGTGGTTGCCTGCACTTTTCCGGTGTGAGGCAGGATGATGGCGAACTCATCCGCCCCGTAGCGGCAGATGATATCCGCTTCCCGCAGCCCTTTTTGCAGCAGCTCGCCGATCTGCTGCAAGATCGCGCTGCCGGAGGCAAAACCGTAGGCCTGGTTGAAGAGATCAAACCCATCGATATCAAAAATAATGATGGACACGGGGTGTTCATAGCGGATCGATTTGGCGATCTCTTTGCACAGCGTTTCCTGGAAATAGGCATGATTGTAGAGGCCGGTCACGCCGTCCCGGAAATAGCTGGCCATCTGATCGGTCTCATTCTGTTCCAGCAGCATTTCCAGGTGATCCATTTTCCCGTAAGTGGAAATCAATTCATCCAGCAACTCTTCGTAAGGGATCAGGCGGCGTTCCAGAAAATCCTTGTTCTCCTTCAGCAGCCTGAGCCCGGAGAGGTTTTTTAGCTCCGACAAACCTAAATTTTCGGCAAACCCCCGGAGTTTGCAAAGGGTGTTGCGGATCAGGTAGGGAAGTTCGTTGGAAGGGCGCTCAAAGAAACGGGTGTAGAGATTCTCCAGCTTGCTGTAAGGCGGGGCGTCTTTTTCCCGCAGCAGGGTTCGGGCTAAATCATCGGCAAAGCGGATTACCTGGGCGGCGGATTTATGCGGCGACTCCAGCTTGGGATCATTCTCGATGGCGTGGTGCAGGGCGATCGGGCCGGTAAAGTTATCCGGGAATTCCCATTCGCTTAAAATTTCCGCCCCGAGTTGCGCGTGGTTGACGCCGATTTCTTCTTCCTCGGCAACCAGCAGGGGAGTTTTGCCGGGGAAAAGGCTCTCCAATTTACGATAGATTTCCGGCGTAGTGCGCGCCAGGGCCAGCAAACCGATATCCTGCAGAATGGCTTGCAGGTAGAGGTCCTCCCGGTGAGACAACCCCAGGTGGTCTCCCAAATTCTGGGCAAAAGCGCCGCACAGAAACCAATGCTGCTTTAATTCTTCGTAATTGTGGGGATCATACTTCCCGGGCGATTTAAATTGGAGCATCCAAACCAGGAAAACTAAATTTCTTAAATTAGCGCTACCGACTGCCGGTATTAATTCCTTAAGTTTTTTAACTTCCTTGGGAACGTTATAAAAATCTGAGCGGCAAATTTTGATGAGTTGATCGCGGTGGTATTTGAGAAGCGGAAGTATCTCCTCCGCTTTGACGTTTTGCATAAATGAGATTTGACAAAGATGCCGGACAAAAGAAGGCGGCGAAGGAAACTTAGGCGATTTCCGAATGATTTCTAAAACACGATGTTTATCCATTGGACCTGTTTACCAAAGCAAGCGATTGTTTGAATACTCTTTTGTCCAACTCCCCAATAATGTGGAAATTGTCGACGGGAAGAACGGATCACATTAATGATAAATTGCAAGTGCGCCGGCTGGCAGTCTCGATAAATTGAATCCCAATACGCAGGAATACCATGCATTTACATTATTTGACATTAATGAGACAGGCGGAATTTTTACACAGCACCTTGAAAGGCTGCCGGATTCAGGACAGCTACACCTTTAAAAAAAATGAATGGAACCTGGTCCTGGCTGCCCGGGATGAAACCTATCTGCTGTGGATTTCCGTGGACGGCGCTTATCCCGGCATCGTGCTCTATCCGTTTCGCTCCCAGCCGCGCCAAACCGTGCCGGTCTTTAACGAACTTGTGGGAAAGACCATCGAAGACATTGCCATTTTGCCGGAGGACCGGATTATTAAAATTACGGTTCGGGAATCCCCGGAACAGCTCCTGGTGCAGTTCTTCACCCACCATAGCAATGTCTTTTGGGTGGATAAAGATCAGATCATTTTAAGGAGCTTTAAAAAATCCCGGGAAATGAGCGGCCGGCGCTACCAGGTCAAAAAATCCGGTCAATTTGACTTTCGCAATCAGCCCTTTTCCGCATTTAAAAAATATCTTGAATCCCGGCCGGAAGACGCCTGGCAGGAACGCCTGAAAGGGGTGCGCTTCCTGACGCCGGTCTTGCGAAGGGAGTTGCTTTTTCGTGCTCAAATAGCGGGAGATGAACCGGTGGGCCGGCTATCCCCGGCGGAATGGGAGCGGGTCTACGACGCCCTGCAACAGTTCTGGGAGGAACTCCGCACCGGCCGGCCTGTGGTTTACCTGAAAGAGGAAGCGCCCTTTTGCCTGACCTTAGGGACTTTTGTCCATCTGCAGGAATATTCCCGCCGGGAATTTGACGACCTTAACAGCGCCTTAAAATATTTCCTGGGTGGAGCGCGCCGATTTCGCAGCCGGATTGAGCTTCGCGATCAACTGTTGCGGCAGGTGCAACGGCAATTAAAGCGTCTCCGGAGAACCGCCTCCTCGCTGCAAAAAGGGGGGCTGTCTCAGGAAAAGCAGGCTTTTTACCAAAGAGCCGGCCAATTGATTGCCAGCCAGCCGCACTTGTTTTTACCGGGGAAAAGCAAAATTGAACTGGTAGACTATTATGATCCGGAGATGTCCACGCTGAGTATTCCGGTAGACCCGAAGTTGAGCGCCCGGGAGAACGCCCGGCGCTATTTCCAGAAAGCGGAAAACCTGGCGCGTCGCCAGCAGGAATATCAGCTTAAGCTGGAGCGGCTGCAAACGGATATTGAGCGGCTAAGCGAATTTGAACGCCAAATTTTAGCGGCTCAGAACCAAGCGGAATTGGAAAAGCTGGAAAAGCAACTCCGGGACGCCAATATTCTAAAAGACGATCCGGCTGCGGAGCAGGTGTCCCGCCCCTTTAAAACTTATCCTTACAAGGGGTTCGAAATTTGGGTGGGAAAAGATGCAGCGAAAAATGATCAAATGACCTTTAAGTGGGCCCATAAGGAAGATTTTTGGCTGCATGTGCAGGGGTATTCCGGATCGTATGTGATTATCCGTAACCCGGGGCGGCTGGAGCAGATCGATCCGCAAGTGATCGAATTTGCGGCGCGGTTGGCGGTTACCTTCAGCGCGGCCAAACACGCTGCTTATCTGCCGGTGATGATCACCCGGGTCAAGTTTTTGCGCAAACCCCGCAAATCCGCGCCGGGAACGGTGATCCCGACTCAAATCCGCACGATTTATGTAGACCCCTTTCCCGGGGGAAATATCCCGCTTAGCTAAATTGCTCGTCCGGAAAAAGTTCACTGATGAAATTGCGAAATTCGCTGGGCTTAATAGGCTTGGGAATGATATAATTCACGCCCAACTGATGCAGGGCTTCGACCAAATCTTCGTTTAGCTTGCCGGATACGACCATAATCGGCAGCTTGGGATTCACTTTACGGATTTGTTCAATAAGCTCCTGGCCGTTGAGTCGGGGCATAGCGATGTCTGTAATGAGTAAATCGTATTTCTGAAGCAGAAGTTTGTTTAACGCTTCCTCGCCGTTATAAACGGTGACCACCTGAAATCCTTCCAGGGTTAACCAGGTGTCCATGCTTCGGCTGAGATTGCGGTCGTCTTCCGCAACTAAAATCTTTTTCATGCAAAGGGAGTACATTTATCGTTCCTGTTCCGGTTGGATGGTCCGTCATCATAAAATTAAATTAGCTGTCATTGCTGATGCTGCCATCATGCAAATCCTTTGCCAATAGAGAAGCCGCTCGATAAGATTGTTAGAGCGGCTTTGATGAATCATCGTTAAAAAACAGGCATTATGAATGTAAAAACAATTTACACTTCAGTCTCGCTGATCTGGTATTCCTCTAATTTATTATAAAGGGAGCGGCGGCTGATGCCCAGGATGGAAGCCGCTTTGAGTTTGTTGCCCCGCACCGCTTTCAGGGTCTGGATGATCATGGTTTTCTCAACCTCGGAGAGCGGCACTCCCGGCCTGAAGGTGATATTTACCTGCGCCAGCCCGGGTTTGATGACATTGGTGGGCAGGTGTTTCAAGTCGATTTGATTGGTTGCCGTGAGCACTCCCCGTAATATCACGTTGCGCAACTCGCGCACATTGCCCGGCCACTGGTATTTTTCCAGCACTTCCATGGCCCGGGGAGTAATGCTCTCGATCTTTTTCCCCAATTCCAGGTTAAAAGCTTCCCGGTAAAAATTACACAGGTATAGGATATCACCATGGCGCTCCCGCAGGGGCGGCAGATCGATGGTAAATACATTGAGACGGTAGAAAAGATCATCCCGGAAACGATTTTCCTCCATGAGTTTTTCCAGGTTGTCGTTTGTGGCTGCAATCACCCGGATATTCACTTTGATGGAGCGGTTGCTGCCCACCCGCTCGATCACCTGGGTTTCCAGCACGCGCAGCAGGCTAACCTGGACGTCATGGCTCATGGTGCCGATCTCATCCAGAAAGAGAGTGCCCCGGTTGGCTTCCTCGAACTTTCCTTTTTTATCGGCAATAGCCCCGGTAAAGGCGCCTTTGAGGTGCCCAAACAGTTCCGAGGCAACCAACTCCCGGGGGATGGCCCCGGTATTGACCGCCACAAAGGGGCCTTATCGGCGTTTCGAGAGTTCATGGATGGCCAGGGCGACCATTTCCTTGCCGGTGCCGCTTTCGCCGGTTATCAGCACCGGAATATCGGCAGAAGCCACTTCTTTGATGCGGCGGTAGACTTGCTGCATCACTTTGCTCTGGCCAACCAGTTTGTGGAAATGAAAATGCCTGCTGAGCTGTTTCTGTTTCTGGGCCGGGCTTAAATCGCCGGGCAAACCAACCCCCAAAATACTTTTTACCATTTGAATAAGCTCTTTGGGTTTGATCGGTTTGGTGAGGTAATTGATCGCCCCCAGTTTCATCGCTTCCACGGCATGTTCGATGCTGCCAAAGCCGGTTACCATAATCACTTTCATCGAGGGAAAGGAATCCTTCAACTGTTTCAGAAATTTCAGCCCGTCCATTTCATTCATTTTATAATCGGTGATGATCAGATCGTAGATGCTTTTTTCCAGCCTTTCGATGCCGGCCCGGCCGTTCTCCGCTTCGTGCACCTCAAAGCCCTCTTCTTCCAGAATGGTCGCCATCCCGATACGCAGGTTCTCATCATCATCAACAATCAAAATGCGATAGTTCTCCATTCATAACCCCTTTTACTTTTGCGAGGTCGGCAACTCGATATAAAACACGGTTCCGACGCCGGTCTTCGTCTCAAAATACAACTTCCCTTCGTGGGCTTCGATAATCTTCCTGGAAATGGCCAGCCCGATGCCCCCGCCGCTATCCTTGGTGGTAAAGTATAGATCAAAAATGTTATCCCGGATATTTTCCGGTATGCCATGCCCGGTGTCTTTAATGGCGATGATCACTTTCTGCTCATCGTAGCGAGTGCGGATGGTCAGTTCGCCGCCCTCGGGCATCGCGTCAAAACTGTTCAGGATCAGATTGATGATTACCTGCTTTAACTGGTCTTTGCTCACCTTGATCATGGGAATATCTTTGGCGTAGACCCGGCGAATGGTAATGTTCTTTTCCAGGGCCTGCTGATGCACCAGCGAGTAGACGATATTCATCAGGTCGTTGATGTTCTCGTAGGTCAGGGTGATTTTCTGTGCTTTAGCCAGGTTGAAGAACTGGTCGATCAGTTTCTGCAGCCGCTCTACCTCGGAATTAAGGATTTTGATCGACTTTTTAATTTTCTTCAGGCGCATTTTGTCATCCACCGATTTGGTAACCATGCTGTCGACAATCTCGGTGTGGATGGCCAGCGAACTGAGCGGATTACGGATTTCGTGCCCAATGCTGGAAGACAACTGGGAAATGACGCCGTACTTCATCGAGCGCTGAAGCGTATGTTCCAATTCGTTTAGCATATCCAGGTTCTTGATATAAAAGATCACTCCAATGACTTCATCATTTTGATAGAAAGGTTTTGATAACACCTCTACACTTATTTTTCGGCCGTTTAGCAACTGAAGATAAAAAATTTGTTTAACTTCGTGTGTAACAAATGTCTCATCCAGGGAAGCGGGATCTTTAGCATGGCGGTACATCTCGATCAGTTGCGGGTTATTCTGAAACAGTTCATATACTTTTTTGCTGGCATTGGAGGCGGTGCGGATTTGCAGAACATCCAGCACATACTCGTTATGGGTGATGATGCGCATGTTCAGATCCAGTATCAGCAGCCCCTGGTTGAGCACCTGCATCATAGAGTGGATTTTTTGCTCGGATTCCTGGAAGCTCTTATCCAGGTCCGCGGACTTCTCATACAAACGGTTCAGGCGGGAGAAGATTGAGCCGCCCTCGGGTTGGGGGAGATCATTCCGGGGAGTTGCCCGGGCCGCCTTACCCTCTGTTTTTTTCTGAACCGCTTCCCGGGAAATTTTATCCACCCGGTATTCGATCCAGGCAAACAGGAAGAAGGCGCCTCCCAGCAGAATTGCTAAAATGACGCCGGCAGCAAAAAGAATGGTCTGCCGGGCCGGGGAAAAATCATACAAATCCGGAATAGAAAAAGTAAGCAGGAGTTGTCCGAAAAGATGGCCTTCTTTCATCAAAGGCTGCAAGAGGGTGATATGTTCGGCGTGTTCCTGCTTTTCCCGGGAGACCAACAGGGGCTCTTTGGTAAGCAGCAATCGCCGCCGGCTGGATTTATCGAAGGCCAGTTTGCCCTCCCGGGGCAATTCGGAAGAAATGATGATTTCGTTATTCATCCCCACAATCGACGCCTGGGTCAATTGAGGGTAATCTTTTACCAATTTGATAAGAATTTGGCGCATGGGGTTTTTGTTGTGCCAGGCAAACCCGCTCAGCTCCCCTTTTTGAAGGATGCTGTTCTGAAACACCGTCGTTTCCACTTGTTTGCTGATAAAGCGAGTCGTTTCCGCCTTGTAGCGGCGGAAATATTGCTCGATATCGTTTTCCAGGTGGGTGCGCAGAACGGCGTTTATCGAAAAGAGAACGCCAAATTCAATCAAAACAGCCAGGCTAAGGAAGATCAGTATTTTTGTATAAAGAGGTTTCCACATATTCACTAAGTAATTTCTCAAAAGTTGTGCCCAAAAATAGGGTCATATACGCCGGAAAACAACTGATTAGGCTATTAGGCAAATCGCCTCTAAAGGCCCTCTAATATGGGGTCAAACTGAATTTACAGCGTGAGGGAAATCGAAATTTTGGAAAGGGAAAAGTAAAAAGGTCTGGCCCGGGCGGAATGTCCGCGCAGCGTCTGGGTTGCGTGGCCGCGGACAATTGCCCCGGGCGTCCGGATTACTGGCTTAAATCCACCATTAAACCGATTCGGTGGGCGTTGCCTAACTCCTGGTCGTAGCTGGTAAAGGAGTAATCGATATTAATATGGGGGATTTTCACCCCGATGCCGAAGTTCACCCGTTGCAGTTCATCGTAGCCGCCCCGGATAAACAAGCGCTCCTGCACCACAAATTCTCCCCCGATTGCCCCGCTGAAGAGGCCGGCGCCGAGGTTGTTGCCGGCCAGGTGGGGAGTATTTTGGGTTTGCACAACTAAATCAATATTGGTGGTTAAAGCGCTGGACATACCCGGCAGAGGCAAGCGGTAAGAACTACCCAGGCGCATGGTGGGGCTTACCAGTTCCTTTTCCCCGGTGTTCCAGGCAATTACCGTGGTGGTGATGTTGCGGAACATTCCCCCGACTTTGACCCGGTCGTTCACTTTAAAGAGCACTCCGGCGTCAAAGCCCAGGCCGTTGGCGCTGTTGTCGGCCAGGTTGCGCCGGATGAGCTTGACGTTGAAGCCCCACAGCATTTTGGCGGAAAGCCGGGCGCCCATGGAGAAGTAAAAGACATAGTCGGAGCTGTTAAATTTGTTGATCCTGCTCTCATCAATTCCCAGCAAAGTACCGTCATTGCCCAGGATTGCTGCAGATCGGGAATCTTTAATATTGTCCACGCCCAGGCGCACCAGGCTAAGCCCGATGGTTTTGTTCGCTGAAATCGGCCGGGCAAACCCGATGTAATCATAATTCACCGAAGAAATGAACTGTTGGGTATGGGTGAACCCGATCTGGGTAGACTGCACCTGCACCAGGCCGGCGGGGTTATAAAAACTGGCGTAGACGTCGTTGGAAAGCGAGGAGAAGGCCCCGCCCATCGCCTGCGCCCGAGCAGAAACATCGATGGCCATAAATTCCCCGGCGTACTTGCGGAAACCCGTGTCCGCCAGTGTGGAAATGCTGAAAATGCTGATCAGAATAAAACTTACCAGGACGGCCCGAAATCTATCAAACATATCAAACTACCTTTTCCGATTTGGTTTACTCTTCAACCAGGCTGTTGGCGCTAAGTTTCTTGTAGAGCAAAATATACGTTAAATTTCAGTCAATCCAAATGGGAATATCGGGAACCTTTTACCCGGAGCGCTTCCAAAAGGGATAGATAAGGCGGGGCAGCAGCCCCCGCGGAAAGCGATCCATGTCATCAAACCCCAGTTGATCCGGCTGGAGTTTCCCGGCGTGATCCGGGGGAAGATAGGCGGTTCCGAACAGCCAGTCCCACAGGCTGAAGACCACCCCGAAGTTTTTGCCATAATCGCCGTGTAGGATGATGTCGTGATGCCAGACGTGCATACGCGGCGAGTTGAGCAGATAGCGAAAAGGCCCCCAACTGATCTTGAGATTGGAATGGTTGAGATGGCCGATCAAAGTCGAGACGATGGCGATCCAGAGAATTACCCGCCCGTCCACACCCAGGATGACCAGGGGCAGGTAGCTTAAACTCTTGTAGACCACAATTTCCATCCAATGAAAGCGCATATTGCCGATCCAGTCCATCTTCTCGATGCTGTGATGCAGTTTATGAAACTCCCACAGCCAGGATACCCGGTGCAGCAAATTGTGGATCAGCCATTCCAGGAAATCCTTGGCAAAGATGAAAATCACGAATTGCAGCCACAAGGGAGTTCCCGCCAGTAAGCGGATGTTCTCCGGCGCCGGCAGGCCGATTGAGGCCAGGGCGGCGCTAAACTGATTTAATACATAGGCGCCCAGGAAGGCCGCTAATATGCCGGCGTAATGACCGTTAAAGACCAGCCAAAAGAAATCCTGGCCAATCTGCTCCCGGAAGGCCGGTTGATCCTTTCTCCAGGGGAATAGCCGTTCCAGAATCCAGCAAAATAAAGAGACAACTAATAGCCAAAAAAAATAGCCGCGGGTATCCCAAATAATGTTCAGCATAGATATATCCTGTTATGACGTTAATCTATTCGAATAATAGGAAAAAAATGTAAGGTAGTAAACAATCAAGAAAGTTGAGGGGAAAAAACGGAAAACGGAGCGCCGGGAAAGATGTTTTCCCGGCCGCCGCCGTGTAAACAGATGCTGTCCTACTTCAAAGATTCGATGACTTCTTTTAACAGGCCCCGCACTTCCTGCGCGACTTCGCCCAAATTAGGGTTCTCGACTGCCTGCATAGATGCTACCGGGTCGATTGCCGCTACTTCGATCTGGCCTTCGGGGTTCTCCTGGACTACCACATTGCAGGGCAGCATGGCCCCGATCCAGGGCTCATTCTGGATGGCGCGATAGGCGTGCTGGGGATGGCAGGCGCCTAAAATGCGATAGTTTCGGAAATCCACATCCAGCTTTTTCTTGAAAGTGCTTTTGACATCGATTTCGGTAAGCACGCCGAAGCCCCGCTCCTGCAGTGCGGCAACCACTTTTTCAATAGCGCCCTCAAAATCTGTATTTAGGGTGGTCTTAAATACGTAATCCATTCTACATCCTCCTGCTGTTTTTAGTTGATGTTCGTCTGCTGAATTAGATGGAGATTTATCCAGAAAGTTACAACCGGTAAAGGCAGGGAAAAAAAATTCCCCCGGGCGGGAAGAAGTTTTTCCGGTGAACCAATCGATCCGGTGAAGTTTTACGCTGCAACTAAAGGAATAGCGAGGTATGATGATTCCTGGGTTCGGTTTGGTACTGTTTTTGTTGCAGAGAGCCTCGAGACAGAGAGCGTTGGCAGGGGAGGGAATGAGTAGGCGTTCTTCCCCTACCGGCCATGCTGGAGGTTGCTGCAACGCCGGCCGGAATCACGGTTTAAGGCGCCCTGGTAAATTGCGGCGGGTGTTGCGGCGGCTCCGGTAATCCTTCCTTCCAAAAATCCGTTGCTTCCGGAACAAGAATCCACTAATATCCGCGCCTGGGATTGCTCCGTTCGGGGCCTCTGCCGGCAAGGTTTTTTCCGCTTGCTTTGCTCCTCGCCTGGGCCGAAGCAGGCCAAAAAGCTTGCCGGTCCCGGGGAAGAATAATCTTCCCTGTGTCGTAGTCCAAAATTTAAAACAAGTGCAGGAATGGCCAGTTTATTGACACCGGAACTTTTAGAAGCATTACAGCTCAGCCGTTTTGTGGCAATTGACCTGGAAACCACCGGGCTGGATTACCGCCGCGAAGAAATCATCGAATTCGGCGCGGTGCGTTTTGACTATGGAGAGCCGGCTGAAGGAATATCTTTTTTGATCAAACCCGGGAGAGCAATCCCGGAGTACATTACCCGCCTGACCGGCATCACCAATTCCATGGTAAAGAGCGCTCCCCCATTTTCCGGGGTGTTGCCGCAGGTAAAGGCATTTTTAGGCGATTTGCCGTTAGTCGCTCACAACGTGGGCTTCGATATGCCTTTTCTGGAATACCATGCCCGAAAGTCGGAATCGGACTTAAGCGGATGGGAGCGCCGGCCCGGCCCGTATACCTGCTTTTCCAATCTCCAATTTGATACGGTTCCCCTGGCCCGGCTCTTTCTGCATTTCCTGCCCTCTTTCAGCTTAGACGGTTTGGTTGAATTTTTTGAGATTGAGCGGGAAGAGGGCCATCGCGCCCGGCCTGACGCCCAGGCTGCCGGGCAGTTGTTTGTCGAACTGATCAAGATTGCCCTGGGCGCTAAATTTGCCGATGTGCAGCAGCTGCTGAAAATCCTGGAACCGACCGATTCTCCCGCAAAACCTTTTCTGGCCAATCTGGCTAAGGTGCTGGCCGGGGGACATTATCAAATTTCCCAGGGGATTGATCGACGAAAATTTTATATGAACGCCAATCATTTTAATATTATTGGCGAAGCAGAGACGTTTGCAGAGAGTGAAAACGAGAAAAGTTTAAACCCGGTAGACCTCGCGGAAGTGGAAAGTTTCTTCCGGGAAGGAGGATTGCTGGCCAGCCAGTATAAAGCCTTTGAAGCACGCCAGCCCCAGATTGACATGGCCAAAGCGATTGCAGAGGCCTTTAATAATGGCAATTTTTTAGTGGTGGAGGCCGGAACGGGAACCGGCAAATCCCTGGCTTACCTGACGCCTTCGATTCTCTGGGCGGTGCGCAACCACGGGCCGGCAGGGCGGGTGGTCGTCAGCACCAACACCAAGAATTTGCAAGAACAGTTGTTTTTTAAAGATTTACCTATTCTGCACAATGTGCTGCCTTTCAAATTTAAAGCGGTATTGCTCAAGGGTAAATCCAACTATCTCTGCCTGGATAAATGGATCACTTTAAACCATGACATGGACTTGCGCCTGAACCCCTCCGAACGGGAGCGTCTCCTGCCCTTGTATTTCTGGATAAAAGAAACCCAAACCGGAGACATCAGCGAAAACAACGGGTTCCGGGTCGAGCGCAATTACGACCTCTGGTCGAAGATGATTGCGGAGAATAACTATTGCCCGGGCCAAAAGTGCAAGTACTACAACGATTGTTACCTGATGCGCGCCCGCAATCAGGCTAAAACCGCCCACCTGGTGCTGGTAAACCACTCCTTGCTTTTTTCGGACTTAGCCGCCGAGAATGCGGTGCTCTCCGAGTATAAAAACCTGATTCTGGATGAAGCTAATAACATCGAAAAGACTGCCACAGAGTACCTGGGGGTGGAGAGCACGCTCTGGCAGTTCCGGGATTTTCTGCGCAAACTCTACGCCAGGGACCGACGGGAAACCGGCATCCTGGTGCAATTTGCCAATCGCGTGGAAAAATCGTCGCTCAAGGAATCACACAAAAACGCCTTGTTTCAGATGATCGGAGAGATGCAGGAGCAGATTCAGGTTGCCCAAAAAAGTGTACAGCAGTTCTTCCGGCAACTGACCTCCCATTTGCGGGGAATCGCCCCTTCCGGGAATAATAATTATTCCAGCAAGCATCGCTATACCCGCGCGGCGGGATTGTTTGCTCCGCTGGAAGAGGATCAAAAAGAAGTCTTTTCCAAACTGAAGCGCCTGATTCTACAGTTGAAAGAAATGCTGGAGTACTTCAAGGAATTACCGGCAGAGAGTTTCGAATACCAGCGTCAAATCGAACAGGATTTAAATGCACAGACCCGCCAGGCGGTGGATATTGTCAATAACCTGGAGTTTCTCTTAACCGCCGAGTGGGAGCATTATGTCTACTGGTATGAACTGCCCTCCCGCAGCGACAGCGACGACACCCGCCTCTACGCTGCGCCCCTGGATGTCGGTGAAATTCTCAATGAAAAACTGTACGGCCGCTTGCGCACGGCCGTATTTACCTCGGCCACCATTGCCGTGGATCAGAGTTTTAACTACTTTACCGGGCGGGTGGGGCTGGATAAAATCGATCCGGAACGCCATTCCGCGCTTCTGCTGGACTCCCCGTTTGTGCACAATGAGCAGGTGCTGCTGGCCGTCCCGCGCTTCTTTGTGGAACCGAACCACCCCCAATACCAGCGGGAGTTACGCCGTTTTATAGAGCGGCTGGCAGTGGAGTTCCGCCGGGGAACGATGGCGCTGTTTACCTCGTATTCATTGTTGAACAACATCTACGACGGGATATCCGATTTCTTCCGGGCAGAACAAATCCCGCTTCTTGCCCAGGGAAAAGACGGCAGTCGCCACAGCATCCTTTCCCGATTTAAAGAAAAAGACGGTTCGTTTCTGCTGGGCACAGACAGTTTCTGGGAAGGGGTGGACCTGCCCGGGAAGACGCTGGAAATTTTGGTGATCACCCGGCTGCCTTTTGACGTGCCCAGCGAGCCGATCATTCAGGCCCGCTCCGAGCAGATTAAAAACCGGGGCGGAAATCCATTTATGGAGTATTCCATTCCCGAAGCGGTAATTCGGCTGCGGCAGGGGTTTGGCCGTCTGATCCGTTCCCAAAGCGACTATGGCGCAGTGCTGATCTTAGATACACGGGTGGCTACCAAACGCTACGGGAGTATTTTTCTGAGTTCCCTGCCGGTGCAGCCCCGGCTGTTTGGCAAAGAAGAGGAGCTGTGGCAATCCCTGCATCGCTGGTTTGGGTAGAACGAGGGAGGAGTGTTGGTAAGGTGCGTTATTACCGGAACTTAAGCTTGCTTTATTATCCGGGTAAAATTAATTTACCGGGATAAAATACCGGGGTGAACGATTGGCGCTTTTAAATAAGTATCGCAAAATTCAGGAAGACCTGGGGATCATCGGGCATTCGGAGCAAATCCGCGAATTAGTGGAGTTGATTATTTCCATTGCCCCCACCAATATCAGTGTGCTGATTACCGGCGAAAGCGGCACCGGGAAAGAGATCTTTGCTAAAGCGATTCACCAACTGAGTCCCCGCCGGGACAAACCTCTTATTTCGGTAAATTGCGGGGCCATCCCGGAAGGTTTGTTAGAAAGCGAACTGTTTGGACACGAACGAGGCGCTTTTACCGGCGCGGTGGCCGCCAAAAAAGGCTACTTTGAGCTGGCGGATAAGGGCACCATCCTCCTGGATGAAATCGGGGAAATGACCCTGCAAACCCAGGTGAAACTCTTGCGTGTGTTGGAAAGCGGCGAATTTATGCGGGTGGGCAGCGGGGAGTTGAAAAAAGTGGATGTGCGGATTATTGCCGCCACCAACCGGGATTTGGCCCAAATGGTGCAGCAAAAGCATTTCCGCAAAGACCTCTATTACCGGCTCAAAGCGGTGGCTATGCACCTGCCCCCGCTGCGGGAACGCCGCGAGGATATTCGGCCGATGCTGGATAAATTTGTGGAAGACATCTGCCGGAGCGAAAATATTCAGTTCGCCGGATTTACCGAGGAAGCCTGGGAGGTTATTTTAGCCTACCCCTGGCCGGGCAATGTGCGCGAACTGCGTAATTTTGCCGAAACCGTGGTGGTTCTCTCCCGGGGCCAAATTGCCGACGCCCAGTTTGTGCGCGAGCAGCTTTCCCATTATGAAGAACCGCCGGAAGTACAAACCATGCTGCCCATGCCCATGGGAAAAACGCTGGAAGAGGCTGAGCGCGAGTTGATCTATAAAGCCCTGGTCTCTTTAGGCCTGGATATCAAGGAAATGAAAAGTCTCCTGATGCAATTTATGGATCGCTTTAACGGGGGGGTCGGCGAAGGGTTGGTCTATTCTCCCGTAGATCCGGCTAATAACGATTCCACCATTAAACCGCTGGATGAGATGGAACGGGAGATGATTGAAAAAGCGCTGGATAAATTCCGGGGGAACCGCCGCAAGGTTGCCCGGGCGCTGAACATCAGCGAACGCACCCTCTACCGTAAAATTAAAGAGTACGGGTTAACGGATTGAAGGGGGTATGCGCCGGGACACTTTCAATTCGCAATGAACCTTATTCCCGGTTACCTATCTGTTCGTTGCACCTCCGGTGGATAGACGGCAGAAAAAGGATACTATGGTTAGATTTGGCGTCGAAAAAACAACTTCATGACCTCGCCGGCGATGATTATAGTTTGGCTGAGATATACGTACATCCCTGCAAGCGAAAAAGCTACAGCCTAAATTAGCGGAGCAGTTGCGATGTTTTTAAATGACATGTTTTTTTTAAAGTTAACAATTACACTTTTTCCCCGGGGTAGAAGTAGTTTTTGGGGTTCGATGTGAATATCCGCAATTCTAAATCAATCTGTATAATTTTACTGATTTTCGTATTATCTTTGGGCGGTTGTGTGCGTTATTCCTTTAAAGGTGCTTTGCCGTCAAACCTCAAGACCATTGCCATTCCTTTGTTTGAAGACCGGAGCGTCTGGGTGGGTTTGCAGGAACAACTGACGGAAGCGGTGATCAATGCCTTTGTGCAGGATAACTCTCTCCAGGTAACCGACAACCAGGATGAGGCGGATTTGGTGCTGACGGCTGTCATCCTGCCGGTGCGCATTCGCCAAACCGCTATCCGCCGTGATGAGGTGGTCGAGGAGCAGGAACTGGTGGTGAGTGTAAAAGTGGAGTGCCTGAACACGCATACCAACAAGCCCTTGTGGAGCGCCACCGTCTCTGATTTTGGCCGGGTCAGTGGTCAGGCCGACCTGGAAGAGCAAGATGCTGCGGTGAGTGAAGCAGTCGAAAAACTTGTCGAAGATATAGTCAATCGAACTATTGCCGCCTGGTAAGTAACCGAGAAGGGGAGGTTATGAGTACCTTTTTTGAACTGGAAAATTTGCAACATGTTTATCAACAGCATCCCGACTCGCTGGTGTTTGCCCATTTGGCCGCGGCGCTGTTGCATAAGAGTGAATATCAGGAAGCCCTCAAAATTGCGGAAGCCGGAATCCAAAAGTTTCCTACCTATCCGTTCGGGCACTTTGTGACAGGGCTCTGTTATTATCATCTCAACGACTTCCTTAAAGCCAAAACGCATCTGGAAATTTCCCTGGCCTATGACGAGAAAAACCTGAAAGCCTGGAAACTGCTCAGCGTGATTACCGAAAAATTAGACCTGCCCGCCAATTCCGAAACCGCCCGGTTAAATTATTACCTGTTAGACAGTTTTAATCCCGACGCCATTGCGGTCTACTCGCAAAACGAAGAAAGCGCCCCCGGAATCGAGGTGAGCAACCCAATCGAAGCCGAACTGACGCCGGGTGAAGATGTGCAGTTGGAAAAATTTGCCGAGGTTGATGTGGTGGAAGAAGCCGATTTTGATGAGCTTTTCCGGGAAGCCGAGCAGGGGAGCGATGAAATCGATTTCTCACAAAAAGTGGACGAAGTTTTTAAAGAATCTCTGGGGGAAATCGGTGCGGAAACCGATTTGGAAAACCAAGACAAAGACGCCGAGCCGGAGTTCTCCGAACCGCTCGATAAAACGCTTGAAGACGCCCCGTCCGCCGAATCTTCCCCGCCCGCAGAGGGTGCGGTTGAGCGCGCTCCCGAGCCTGCTGCCGATGAGATCGCCGACCCCGACAACCCTTTTGCCGGGATTGATATGATTGATGTCGAAGAGGAAACCGGGGGAGAAGAGGACGCCGAGGTGGATATCAGCGCGGAATTAGATGATTTCTTTGCCGAATATGATGATGACCTGGAAGAGTTGGAAGCCGGCCCCGAAGAGAGCGGGGATGCTGCCGAGAGCGAAATCAACTTTGGCAATATTGTTTTCGACGCCTCTATCGAAGACGATGCTGATGCTGAGGCCAATAGCCCCCCGGATGATCTCCTGGATTTCAGCGCCATCGTCGATGAGATCATCACCGATGCGGATGAGGCGGAACCATCCGTTGCCGAACCGACAGACCGGAGCAGCGAGGCGGTTCGTTCCGACATAGACGCGGCCGTCGAACCGGAGAACGCTTCGACGGAGGAGACTCCCAGCCCGGCCGATCTGTTCTTCCCCGAGCCCGGGCAGCAAACAGCGCAGAACCCTCCCGGGGAAACTCCGGCAGAATCCGAAAATTCGCAGGAATTGCCGGAACTGAAACCGGGTAAATTCGGACGGCCCCCCATTTTATCGCCTACCTTGGGGGAAATCTACATCGCCCAGGGCCGCTTTGAAGAAGCCTTAGGAGTGTTCGAACAGCTTCTGGAAAAGGATCCGGAGAATCGCCGTTTTCAGAAAAAAGTGAATGATATCCGCAACATGATGGCCAAACAAAAATCGGATTAATGGTTATTGCCGATATCCCTTTTAAACACTTGTTAAAACGGCAACCTTCCTTGCCAAATCAAAAATGTGCGATCTTTTTGCGCCATCGGCCGTTTACTCCGTAAATTTGAAACCACGGGAATCCATTAGCCTATGAAACGTCTGAATCTTCTATATTGCCTGCTGATCGCCGTCTCTTTACCGGTTTATTCTCAAACGCTTCATCCCTATGCTTATCAAAACCCCTTGCCGGTTCCCCAGGTGTTTGCCCCGGGAATTATTTCCACCGTCGACGGAGCCGAGTTTGCCAGCGCCTTTTCGCCGGACGGGAAGGAGGTCTACTTTGTGGTGCGCACCCTCCTGGAAGATCCACGGATGACTATCTACGTTTCCTGTTTTCGGAATGGAAACTGGAGTAAGCCGGAAAAAGCGTCCTTCTCCGGCAAGTTTGATGATATCGATCCGATGTTTTCACCCGATGGAAAACGCTTATATTTTAATTCCAAACGCCCGGAGCGGGGCAGCACCGGTTCTAAATATCATGATCTTTTTTACGTGGAGCGCACTCCCCAGGGCTGGTCGGAACCGGTGCGGCTGCCGGCGCCAATCAACCTGCCCAATTCCTCGGAGATTTATCCCTGCCAGACCCGGGACGGTACACTCTATTTTGCCTCGGACCGGATCGGCGGATTTGGCAAAATGGATATCTACCGGGCCCGCCTGGTCGATGGAAAATATCAAGCGCCGGAGAATATCGGCGCGTTTGTCAACAGCACCGATTCGGAATCCAACGCCTACGTTTCTCCGGACGAGCGCTATATGATCTATTACTCCACCAACAAAGACGGCTTCGGGTTTACCGATCTCTACATCAGCTACTTTGAAAAGGGGGTCTGGAATACCCCCGAGAACCTGGGAGAATTGATCAACACCGAGGCGGAGGAATACGCCCCGGTAGTCTCCCCGGACGGAAAATACCTGTTCTTCTCCCGGGGACGGGTGACGGATATTTACCAGGTTGACCTGGACGTGCTCAATTTGAAGAAGTGAGTAGAAGCAATCGGGGAGGGGAGACTACGGTTTTTCCACAAAGCCGCCGGCATAGGTAATCACGCACATATTGCCGTAGAGCGGGTGAGGGCCGATCGCTGCACCGGCGACCCGGTAGTTGGGGTTAAAAATATTTTTGCGGTGCCCCCGGCTGGGCACCCCGTCGTCGATGAGCAACTGTATTATAATCATTTTTGCCGAATCATCCCCATAAGCGATATTTTCCCCGGAGACGGCCAGCCAGTTGCCGTAGCGCTCCATGCGCTGATATGGTTCGCTGCCGTCGCTGCCAATGTGGCCGGTTTCCCCGCTCTTGCCCTGGTCCTTGACATGGTCCCGTGCGGCGCGTGACAATCCTTCCGAGTAAATTAAGGCCCCGACCGGATTCACCTTCTTCAGAAAGTCAATGGCTTCTTTGACGGCTGTTAAACCTTCCACAGTACGCACCGGCACCTTTCCGGGCAATTTCAGCAGATCACCCGCAAAATAGGGGATAAGTTTTTCCAACTCCCGGGCATAGGCGCGGGGCGTGGTGCGGGCCCGGTTCATCTCCTGCAGCACTGCCCGTTCATTGATCTCCGTATCGGCGACAACGCTGGCGTTATGTTGAGTCTTGCGAACCGGGGCGGAAGAATTTTTCTCCCCGATCAACTCCCGATCTTTGAGCAGGCGACGGAAATACTGCAAATCGCTGTTATGGGGGAAGCGCTTCAGTCCCTCTTCGCAATAATCCAGGGCCTGCTTTATGCGGCGTTCATGTTCGAAGGAAATCTGGGCCAACAGCAGGTAGCTTTGGGGCGTTGCCGCCCCGCTGCGCAGCGCTTTCAGGCAGGTGATTCGCGCCCGGGTGTATTTGCGCTGTTGCTTGTAGATAAAAGCCAGGTTTTCCAGGCAATCCACCTCGCCCAGGGTGTTCCGCTTATTGCGATTGTACTTAAGCAGTTTACGGTACAACCGTTCCGCTTGCTCCCAGCGTGCATCCTCAATCGCCGTTTGCGCTTGTTTCTGCCACTCGGCCGGACCGCCGGTTTGAGATACTGCCGGCAGCGGGGCGAGGAAAAGGAAAAGGATTACTGTGAATCGGAATAACATTGCAGACAATTCCCGGCTTTAGTGGGATACGCAGTTCAATATCGGGCAACCGCAACAATGTAGCAAGAATTTTTTAGGGGGATTTTGATCGATCCCTCACTTCCGACGATTCATTTTAAATTTAGGCTTTATGTTCATAAACTTTGTCGCAGAGCCGCGAAGCACGCGAAGATTTTTTCTTGTTTTAGCTTCGTGAAAATTCGGTGCGCCAGGCTAAGGCTGGCGAGTCTTATAAGTTGAAAGGTACTTATCATGATAATTGCTTGTTTAATCATGTAGTCAATCGAGCGTAGTCTGGAGTAATCCAGCCTGCGAAGCCTCGTGCGACGAAAGTGTGAG
>JAJRYW010000645.1 GCA_024275555.1 Calditrichota bacterium
ATTTCTGAACTTCGCTTTTTTCAATACTTTGCGGCTTTTTCCAACGGAACCGCTTCGCGGGCGTCTTGGCGTGATGAATTATTCAGGCTATGTTGGCTAAAATAATTGTAAAGTACAGACAAAGTTTCGAGTGTTAACAGATTTCTCTCTTTGTTCGTGGCAACGCCATCCCGCGCCAACGGCGCCACGTTGTAGTCGGGAAAATGAAATAAGTTGTGTAAACATATAAACTTAGTTTGTTGTAAGTTTCAGTTAGATAATAACCGCATTCGCTCTAAAACAACAGGCATAGCATGACTGATTATGAAGTGGTGATTGGGCTGGAAGTTCACGCCCAGCTTCTCACCGAATCGAAAATATTTTCCGCCTCCAGCGCCCGCTTTGGGGGAGAACCGAATTCCCGGACCGATCCGGTTGTATTGGGTCTGCCGGGGGTTTTGCCGGTGCTGAATCGCCGGGCGGTTGAGTTCGCAATCAAAATGGGACTGGCTGTCCATTGCCATATTGCCCCCTACAGCCGCTTTGCCCGCAAACAATATTTCTACCCGGATTTACCTAAAGGATACCAGATTTCCCAGTATGAACTGCCTGTATGCAGCAGCGGCTATATCGAGATTGAGCTGGACGGGGTGCATAAAAAAATCGGCTTGACCCGGATTCATCTGGAAGAGGACGCCGGCAAATCGATCCACGATCCGGCGATTGCCGGGGAGGACACCCTGGTGGACCTGAACCGCAGCGGGGTGCCCTTGATCGAAATCGTCAGCGAACCGGATTTGCGCAGTCCGGCCGAGGCCTACGCTTACTTGAGTGCGCTGAAGAAGATAGTTACCTACCTGGGTGTCTGCGACGGCAACATGGAGGAGGGCAGCCTGCGCTGCGATGCCAACGTCTCCCTCAGACCGGTCGGCCGCCGCGAACTGGGCGTTAAAACCGAAGTGAAAAACATGAATTACTTCCGCAACGTGGAGCGGGCCCTGCAGTTCGAGATCGAGCGGCAACGGAATATTTTATCCGCCGGGGGAGAGGTGGTGCAGGAGACCTTGCTGTGGGACGCCGGGGCCGGGGTCGCCCGAACCATGCGCGGCAAAGAAGAAGCCCACGATTATCGCTATTTCCCCGATCCGGATTTGCCGCCCCTGGAAGTGTCCCCCAAATGGATTGAAGAACTCCGGGCGGAAATGCCGGAACTCCCCCTGGCGCGTAAACGCCGTTTTATAGAACAATATCAAATTCCGGCCTACGATGCGGAACTGCTGACCGGCGAACGTGCTTTTGCGGATTTTTTTGAAGGCGTAGCCAAACTGTGCCCGGACTATAAGCTGGTCAGCAACTGGATGATGAGCGATGTAACCCGGGTGCTTAATGAACAAAAAACCGGCATCGAGGCCTTCGGTTTATCAATTACAGAATTTGCTGAACTGTTGAATTTAATTGTCGATAAAACCATTAGCATCAAGATTGCCAAGGAAGTATTCGAGGAGATGCTTGCCTCGGGCAAGACCGCAAAGGGAGTTGTGGAAGAAAAGGGGTTGGCGCAAATTTCCGATTCATCGCAGATCGAATCCCTGATTGACATGATTCTGAAAAAATTTCCCGACCAGGTAAATCAGTATCTTGCCGGGAAAGAGAAAGTTCTCGGTTTCCTGGTGGGACAGGTGATGCGGGAGACCGGCGGCAAGGCCAACCCCGGTTTAGTTAACCAGACGCTGAAGCAAAAATTGCAGGAGTTGCAGGATGGAGGGAAAAACAGTTCTGGTCGTTGAAGATGAATTATCGATTGCTTCGTTAATTAAAGATATTGTTTCCTTGTACGGCGCCCAGGTGCACCACGCCGCCCAGGGGGCAGAGGCGCTCTCCCTGATCGCCGAACACTCCATCGATTTAGCCGTGATCGATATTACCCTACCGGATATCAACGGCATCGATCTGTATCACCAATTGATCGAAAAACGCCCGGAAATGGCCAGCCAGGTGATCTTTATGTCCGGCTACCAGGCGGATGACCGAATGCAGTCTTTGCTGGATCAAACCGGAAGCCGCTTTATCCACAAGCCTTTCCATTTAAACGAATTTCGCAAAACCCTGGAAGAACTCCTGGTTTAATCGGGCGCGTCTGCCAGCCAGACCGTCCCGCTTTCTGCAATCCTCCCTTGATTTATTCTCATTTCTTCTTATAATGAAGAAGAGTTTTAAACCCCGGGAATTCTATTTTCATCCCACCGATCAATACATCATAACTGCGAGGATATTGTGAAACCTACCCATACCCCCGTTAGCTATAGCGGATATTTGCAGTTGGAACGGATTCTCAACAGCCAGTCGTTAAAGAGCGAGGAGCACGGCGCACCGGCCCATGATGAAATGCTGTTTATCATCATCCACCAAACCTATGAGCTGTGGTTTAAGCAGGTTCTTTTCGAGCTGGATTCTGTGCTGGATATGTTCCGGCAGGATTATGTAGACGAGCGGAATATCGGGACGGCGTTGGCCCGGCTAAAGCGCATCATCGAGATTCAGAAAGTGCTGATTGACCAGGTACGCATTCTGGAAACCATGACGCCCCTGGATTTCCTGGATTTCCGCAACTTCCTGACCCCGGCTTCCGGCTTCCAGAGCTTCCAGTTCCGGGCCCTGGAAATCAAGTTGGGGCTGCGGCTGGAAGAGCGGATCAAATACAGCCAAAAAGCCTACCATAAACTTTTTCCCGAAGATCAGCAGCAAAAACTGCTGGAGATGGAACAGCAGCCCTCGCTGTTCGACCTGCTCAATAATTGGCTGGAGCGAACCCCTTTCCTGGAACTGGAGAAGTTCAACTTTTTGCAAAGATACTCTCAGGCCGTAGAGCAGATGCTCGAGCAGGACCGCAAGGTTGTGCGGGAAAATCCGCTCATCGACAAAGGGGAACAGGAAAACCGCATAAAAATGATGAATGCTACGGAGAAACATTTTCACTCATTGCTAAGCGAATCCGCCTACC
>JAJRYW010000646.1 GCA_024275555.1 Calditrichota bacterium
CCCCAGCCCTCCCCGAAATCGGGGAGGGAGGCCGGTTTCCCCCCGATTTCGGGGGGATTAAGGGGGGACATTACTATTGCTTGAAGGTAACTACACAAATACATTTCATTTTTTCGGAAACTAATTCACGTCTCAATAATATCAGGGGCGCAGCGAAGAAAACATTTGCAGCCGCTTGAAACACGAGGTTCTCGGTCGACTATCACTCCGGAAGAATGAAAGGTGAAATTTGAAATTTTATAACTTTTTTATACTCCTGCTGTTTTCCATATCCGCCACAACTTTAACCGGCCAGACCCTGGTAGTAAAGCTCCGGCCCGGTGTTACAGTAGAGAAGGTAAGCGGAAAAAGCGCTGCATTTGCCAGCAACGATCCGGCGCTGGATCAGCTTCTGCAGGCCAACCCGCCTAAAGAAATTGTGGCCAACCGCTTTAGCCGGCTGGCGCCGGAGCATCTGCCCGAAGGGTTCGAGAACATCCAGGTGTGGGAGTACGCCTCTCCCGCCCGGGCAAATGCGGTGCTTTCACAACTGACCCGGCAGGCATCGATTGTCTATGCCGAGCCGAACCACGCCTACCGTCTCTTTACGGAAACGGATGACCCGCTGGTAACCGAGCAGTTTTATCTGATCTCCCTGCGCGCCGAAGCCGGCTGGCAGATCAACCGGGGCCGTCCCGATGTGATCGTCGGGGTGATTGACACCGGAGTCGATTATCTCCATGAGGATTTACAGGGGCAACTGTGGGTAAACAGCCCCGAGGATTTGAACCGGAACGGAATGCTGGATTCCACCGACCTGAACGGAATCGACGACGACGGCAACGGCTATATTGACGATGTGATCGGCTGGGATTTTACCGACGCCCCCAACTTTCCCGACCAGGGCGATTTTCTGGACCCGGATAACGATCCGATGGACGAGTTCAGTTCCGGGCACGGTACGCCGGTGGCCGGTATCATTGCCGCGGCGCAGGATAACCGGGTCGGGATTAGCGGAATTGCTCCCGGCGCCCGGGTCATGGCGCTGCGGGCCGGAACCGCCTCGGGATTTCTGGAAGAAGACGACGTGGCCGAGGCCATCCTCTACGCCGTCGCCAACGGCTGCCGGATCGTGAACATGAGCTTTGGCGATGCGGCGATCTCTTTTTTACTGCGCGACGCCATTCGATTTGGCGTGTCGCAGGGTGTCGCTTTTGTGGCTTCCGCCGGAAACAGCGGCGGCGCCGCACCTAATTATCCGGCCGCTTTTGATGAGACCATCTCGGTCAGCGCGGCCAACCGTTTCGGAGAAATTGCCCCATTCTCCAGCTTTGGCAGCACCATCGATATGACCGCGCCGGGCGAGGAAATATTTTCCCTGCAAATCGGCAACGGATACGGGCTTCATAACGGCACTTCCTTTTCCGCGCCGATGGTCAGCGCGGCGCTGGCGCTGATCTGGTCGGAATATCCGAACCTGTCCCTGGCCCAGGCCCAAAGCGCCCTGTTTGCCGGCAGCCGCGACCTGGGCGCGCCCGGCTGGGACCCGCAGTTCGGGCACGGAGTTCCGGACCTGGGCGCTATTCTGTATATCGGCGGTTACGGCTACGCCGGGATCACCTCGCCGGCCATGCAGGATGGCAGCGCCGAGGCGCAATGGACAATCACCGGAACCGTCTTCAGCCCGGCGTTGCTGGAGTACCAGCTTTTTTACGGGGTAGGGGAGAGCCCCCTGGAATATCTGCCTATTGCTCCGCCGCTCGCCCAACAACGCATTGAGGACACCCTGGCCGTGTGGGACATTTCGCAGTTGCCGGACAATCTCTATACCATTGAACTGCGAATGCGCCAAAGCGGTGCGCCGGATGTGGTTCGGCACACCCAGGTGCATATCGATCACAGCCCGCCGCAGTTGCTTTCGCTTCAAAAAATCCCCTTGTGGATCGGCCCCCACCGGGCGGTTATGTTTCGACTGGCGACCGACGATCCCTGCAATGTGACCATGCTGGCCAGGCCGGTTGGCCAGCCGACCTTCAATTTTTCCCGCCGCACCGCTTATTTCCGGAACGAACACTATTTGATCCTCTCCCGGGAAGATGTTCAGGACAATCTGGAAGTATTTTTCCAATTGGAAAACAGCGCCGGGCTGATCAGCGATGCGGATAGCTCCGGGCAGTACTACCGGGCCGATTTATCCCGGCCGCTGGCAGCAGAAAATCTCTTGCAGCCGCTGGCAAGTTATCCCATCCAGGGCTACTTCCTTCCCGACGCCAGCGACCTGGATCAGGACAACCGGCCGGAAATGATTATCTCCAGCCTGGTAAACGGCCGGGAGTTTGGCCCGCTGCAAGTCTGGGAATATCAGGACAGCAACTTTGAACTGCGTTTTCAGAGCCAGCAACCCCTGATACCGCGGGATGTGCAGCGGCTTGTCCCCACGGGGGAATTCCATGTTCTTTCCGGCTACGGCGATCATTCCTTCCTGCTCAAAGCCCCGGCCGGAGGCGGCTGGCCGCTGCAGCTTGTCTGGCAGGATAGCGCCGATTTTTGGGGCAGCAGGCTCCGCAATCTCGACAGCGACGCCGCGACCGAAATCCTGGCCGTCCATTCCGCCCTCTGGCGTATTTATGATATCAACTCCGGCTACCGGGTTGCCGAGCGGCAAACCCTGCCGAATCCCTCGGAAGGGAACAACCAAACCGGGGCGCCCACCAGCGTCATCGCGGATTTTGACGGCGACGGGTTTCCGGAAATTGTCTACGAAGACCTGGACGGCGATCTGACCGTTTACGAGCAGAACGGCAGCGGCAGTTTCCAATTTGTAACGACCCTGAAGATGCCGGGGCAGGGGAGCGCCAGTTTGCTCTGCGCCGGGGACCTCGACGGCGACGGACGGGACGAACTGCTCTCGGCGGCGCAGAACCGCCCTTCGCAATTACTGGAATCAAATATCAACGCCCAATACTGGGCCGTAACAGCCTGGAAAACAACCGCAAATAATCAATATGAATTGGCCGCCCGGGCCAATATTCAGGGGATCAAGACCCAGCCGGGATTTTTTAACGGGCTGCGCTGTGTGGATTTGGACGGCGATCAGCGGGCCGAGGTGATCCTGACCGTCTTCCCGGATCTATACGTTCTGCGCCTGGTCAACCGGGCCCTCGAACCGGTTTTTTATCGGGATGACGTGAACAGCAATACGGTTCTGGCAGCCGACTTCAACGGCAACGGTTTACCGGAACTCCTTATCAACAGTAACGCGGGGATGATCCACCTGGAAAGCGCCGGCGCCCCGGAGCGCCCGCCGGCCCCGGCCAGTTTTCAGGCCCGGCCCCTGGATACCAGCACGGTCTCGCTGGCCTGGCAAACAGCCCCGGGCGCCCTCTTCCACCGGATTTACCGGGGCGCTCATCCGGATTCCCTGCAGGTCATTGACTCTACCGCCAGCACCACGTACCTGGATACCAACCTGGCGGCCTTGCAGCGCTATTATTATGCGGTCAGTCAAATTGATCCTCAATTTCCGATACCGGAAAGTCCGTTAAGTATCATTCGCATGGCCCGTCCCAATCCGCCCCCGCGCCTGGTAAGTATCGAGGTGGTCTCCGAACATCAGCTTCGCCTGGGTTTTAGCGAGGCCCTTTCGGAAGGGAGTTTTATGGCCCACAATTTTTTTCTGGACCAGCCGGATCAGCCGCCTTCCAGCGCCATCCGGGGGAAGAATCGCCGGGAAATCCTGCTCACCTTCCGGGAAATCTTGATCGGCCGGTCGCACATTATTGGCATGAGCAACCTTTCGGATAGCGAAAATACACCCATGTCTGCCGACCCGCTTTTGATGAGAGTGCCGCTGTTGCCAGGTTTGGAATCTTTTTATGTCGAAGAGGTGCGCTTTATTGATCGGGAGCGGCTGGAAGTGCTCTTTAATCTACCGGCTGATCCGGCAACCGCCGAAGACACCACCCATTTCGCCCTGGAGCCTTTCGACGAAATATTGTCCGCCAGGCTTTCCTCCGAGAATCCCCGCAAAGTCATTCTATCCCTTCGCGGCCGGAACCGCATGGGAGATTTGGGCGAGGCCTATTATTTAATTGTGAAAGATGTGCAGAGCCGCTCGGGCAGCCCCCTGGCCGACCAGGGCGGAAACCGCCTGCTCATCCGGGCCGAAGCGGAAAACCTGGACAACATGATCGTCTATCCAAATCCGTTTCGCTTGCCATCCGCCGTGGAAGGAATTATGTTTGCACGGGTTCCCCGGGGAGCGCAAATTTTCATTTTCAACGCCAACGGAGTGCGGATTAAAACCCTGGAACAACAAAACGATTTTGCCGGCGTTAAATGGGATTTACGCAACGAATCCGGCCGGGAAGTAGGCAGCGGCGTCTATTTATACCTGGTAAAGTGGAACGAGCGGCAACGCACCGGGAAAGTGATGGTCATCAAATAATGGGAAAAAATGACGTAAAGTAACGCTGAATGAGGCGGAATAACACGGAGGATTAATGGTAATGCCCCCCTTAAACCCCCGTTCGGCTGAGCTCACGACAAAGCCCGAAATCAAGGGGAAACTGGAATTTTCTCAGTGAAAATCAGTTTAATCAGCGATTCTCTGCGTCGAAATAAGTTCTGTGTCAAAATAAGTTCAACCGATGATTGGAAACGGATATGCAAAAGCGAAAACCACGAGAAAGAAAACCGAAGGACCCCCTCATTGTGGCGATCACCGGCGGGATCGGGTGCGGCCAAAGTACTGTAGCGAAGTATTTCCAGAAGTGGGGCGCAAAAATCATTAATGCGGATCAGATTGCTCACCAGGTGGTCGACCGGGATCCGGAAGTGCGACAGGAAATCCGAAAGGTATTCGGAAACAATGTTTATTATCGCAACGGCAAACTGAAGCGAAAATTGGTGGGGCGGATCGTCTTCGAGGATGAATCGAAACTGAACCGGCTGAATAAAATTGTGCATCCGCGCATGGTGGCCAGAATTGTGGATGAGCTTGAAGAAGCGCGGGACAAAGGCCGCTATAAAATTATCGCCCTGGACGTCGCCCTGATTTTCGAGCTGAACCTGGAACATATGTTTGATGAAATTGTGGTGGTTTCCTCCAAGATGAATCATCGCATCCAGCGCATCAAAGAGCGCGACGACTTGCCGGAGAAAGAAATCCGCGAGCGCATTGCCCGCCAGATTCCCATCGAAGATAAATGCAAGTGGAGTAATATGGTTATTCAGAACAACGGGGATTTGGAGGAATTGGAACGGCGGTCGCGCGTTGTGTTTGATCGCCTGGTAAAGAAATATCAAGCACAAAAACGAAGCTGATCCCCCAAAATTTACATTTTTTTAAAAAAACATAAAAAAGGTTAAAGTTTCGGATCGGGGATGCGACAATTAGGATTATATGTAGGGATTTTTTAGCTTCCTCCCACATAGGCCTCCTCCAATGACATTGACCCTTTGGGCAGGCGGTGAGCCCAGAGGGTCAATTTTTTTAAGTTGCGTTTCCTGATCCCAGTTGATTATTATCCGTTCTCTATTTTTTTTGCTTCTCCTTTCTCGGGGAGAAGCCTAATTCTATGGAATCGACTGGAAAGGAGAAGCGCTATGGAACCTAAAAAAACCGCCCTTTATAATCGCCACGTGCAGGCCGGCGCCAAGATGGTTGAATTTGCCGGCTATCTGATGCCCATCCAATACACCAGCATGTTAGAAGAACACCGGCAAGTGCGCAGCAGCGTGGGCGTGTTTGACGTCTCCCACATGGGCGAGATCGAAATACGCGGAGAGCGGGCGCTGGAACTGGTCAATTATCTGACCATCAATGACGCCGCCAGGATCGCCGTCAACCAGGCCCAATATACCGCCATGTGTTACGAAGAGGGCGGAATTGTGGATGATTTGATCGTCTATAATCGCGGCGATCATTATTTATTGGTGGTGAACGCGGCCAACACCCAAAAGGATTATGATTGGATTCTGCAGCACCAAATCGACGGGGTGGAGATCAAGAACATCAGCGATGAGATTACCCAATTGGCGGTGCAGGGGAAAAATGCCGAGCCTGTTTTGCAAAAGTTAACTTCTGTAAATCTATCCGGGATTAAGTTCTATTGGTTCACCGAGGGCGAGTTGGCCGGCGTAGCGATGATCATCTCCCGCACCGGCTATACCGGCGAGCCCGGGTTTGAGCTTTACTTTTCTAAAGAACATTCGGAGCAGGTTTGGGACGCCGTTTTCGAGGCCGGCCGGGAGTTTGATATCCGGCCCATCGGCCTGGGAGCGCGGGACTCGTTGCGGCTGGAGAAAAAGTATTGCCTTTATGGAAATGATATCGATGCGACAATTAACCCCCTGGAAGCCGGTTTGGGCTGGATTACCAAATTGGACAAGGAAGATTTCATTGGCCGGGAGGCCCTGGTAAAGATCAAGGAAGAGGGTCCCAAACGCAAATTGTCCGGATTTATTTTGGAAGGCCGCATGATCCCCCGGCATGGATACACCGTCAAGCGAGACGGGGAAGAGATTTGGCAGGTTACCAGCGGCGCTTATTCCCCGATTTTAGAGAAAAATATCGGCCTGGCCCTGATTCGCCGGGATGCCGCCAGGATCGGCGATGAGATCGAAATTGAAGCCCGCGGACGCAGCGCAGCGGCGCAAATTGTAAAAACACCGTTTGTCTAACAATGCCAATACCAGTTGAAAACTTGACGCTGAGATACGCAGAAAGAGACGGAGAAACATGGTAAACCTTCCTGTGGCAAAACTGCGTAACATCAGAAATTAAGTTCAACTTGTAATCGGCATTAATCGCAGAAAAGAAGAAATCACATGAAATTCAACTCTGTTTTTAGCATAACCCCAC
>JAJRYW010000647.1 GCA_024275555.1 Calditrichota bacterium
GCCAATCCGCGGTAAATAACTCCATCAGCGAAAATACGCGTATATCCGCGGTGAAAAAGGAAGACATACCGGTGGCGATTGTGGAGAACAATCTGTATGGGATTGACATCGATCGGCGTGCCATTCAGCTTTCGGCGCTCACCCTCTACTTGAAGGTAAAAAGCCGCAACAAAACCGCCCGCATCCGCAAGCTGAATCTGACCTACACCGATATGCCCCCCATCCCGGAAGCGGAAATGGATGCCTTTGTCCGCAGCATGAATCTGCATCCCATTGCCCGGGAGCTGCTGCGGGAAATTTTGCCGGAGCTGAACAAAGCCTACTATCTGGGCTCCCTGCTTAAGATTGAGCAGGTGGTGCAGCAGTTTATCCGCGAAAAGCGCCGCGAGCTGGAAAAGCAGCCCCTGGCGACCATGGCGGATTTTGGCGAAGACGCCTACCATGACCCGGAACAGTTCTGGCAGCAGATTAAGCAGGACATTTTACAGGGACTTCAGGAACTGTTAGCGCGCCACAGCAACGGCAAACAGCGGGTGGCAGGCCATGCCATTCAGGAGTTGGGGCTGATCGATGCCCTGATGAAGAAATATGATGTGGTGGTGACCAATCCACCGTATGCCGGACGAAGAAACATTGTTACGAAATTAGCCGAAGAATTAAAAAATAATTACCCGATTAATGCCAGTGATTTATATGCCGCATTCATCCAGAGAAATTCCGAACTGGTATTGGAAAATGGGTTTATTGGAATGATTACCCAACAATCGTTTATGTTCACTTCTTCATTTAAAGAACTGCGCGAATTTTTGTTAAAACATTTTTCCATTAGCACCTTGCAGCAATTTGGACCCAAAGCCTTTGAAGGAATGGGAGGGGATAAGATTAGCACCTGCACGTTTGTTTTGAACAAAACCAAAAATCCGTGGGAGACAAAAGGCATTTACTTCCGATTGACGGCAGAACAGTTTGATGACAAACGCTTGGCATTTGAAAAAGCACTTTCCACCTGGCAAGCCCGTCTTTCCGCCGGTCGTAGCGGGGCGGAAGAATCGATTAATCGGGGACAGACCCATGGCGCGCCCACCCATCCGGACGGTGCCGCCGCACAGGTTACCGACCGCCACATCTTTGTGGTGCGCCAGGAAGATTTTAAAGCCATCCCCGGCTGGCCGCTGGTGTATTGGGTGAGTGAAGGGGTGAGGAAATTATTTATAGATAATCCAATAGTTTGGGATTATGGAAATAAAAATGGAGTGGCTGAACCCAGATTAGGTATGGCGACTGGTGATAATACCAGATTCTTAAGATTCTGGTGGGAAGTTAGTAATATTAGGATTAATTGGGGAGCAAAAGATTTACACGAAACCTATATTTTAGATGAGAAATGGTATCCTTATATGAAAGGCGGAGATTACAATAAATGGTTTGGGAATCAAGAAGCGATTATTAATTGGAAAAAGGATGGTGAAGAATGTAAAAATAATAAAAAAGGTGAACGTGTAGTTTCACATAATTACAATGCTGAATATAGTTTCAAAGAAGGCGCCACCTATTCCTTTCTCACTGTTAGCAATTTAAGCGTACGCTACCTGCCGCCGGGCTTTATTTTTGATGTGGCGGGTTCTTCCATTTTTCCCAAGGAAGGAAATCCCATTTTTTTAATTGCTTTACTAAACTCTAAAATTACCACCTATCTCATTAAATTGCTCAATCCCACTGTTAATTACCAGGTCGGCGATATTGCCCGTCTGCCTTATCCGGATGTGAGCCAATACCCGGAGCTGGTGCAAGCCATTGAGCAGAAAGCGCAGACCTGCATCCATTTAAAACACTCCTTGGTGCAGCAGGAGCCCACCAGTTGGGAGTATGTGGCTCCACCGGACTGGAAGCACGGCCTGCAGGAACGGCTATGGAAGGACTACCGGCTCACCGTGTTAGAAAGCGAGATTAGCGAGATGGTTTACCAACTGTATGAGGTGGGCGAGGAAGACATCCGGCAGATCGAAGTGGAGTTTAATCCCCTGCCCACCCGGGGGAAGAATTTAACTACTTTTTTAACCGCGGATTTACACGGATCAGCGCAGATAAATGAAATGGAAACCGCGGATGAACGCGGATCAACACAGGTAAAAGATAAAAAAGAATTAATCCGTGATCATCCGCGTCAATCCGCGGTAAACAATAAAATCAGTGAAGATCAGCGGGAATCCGCGGTGAATGAAAAAGATTTAGAAGTCGCTATTCGCACCGTCAAAAAATATTACCTGGAGAAGCACATTCCCGAGGAAGCGCTGAAGAGCGAGGCGGAGATTGCGGCGGAAGCGGAAGAAGGTAGCACCAGCGGCGGCAGTCGCCGGCAGTCCCGCTACCTGACCTTCGAGGAGGTGTGCATCGCCTCCGGCTACCACCCCGATACCGTGTATCAGATCATCACCGAAGCCAACTGGGAGCGTCCCGAGGAACGCTTTGCCATTGCCTACAACTACCTGGAGTATGCCATTGGCATTCTGATGGGTCGCTTCCAACCGGGTATTAAGAGTGAATTAGGCAGCGGCATTATCCACCAGAACGATTTTATTACCGGTTCACTCACCATCAGCGAAGAAGAGTTCGAGGAGATTACCCGCTTTTTCCCCACCGCCTACACCGATGAACAGGGCAAGCACTGCTTTCCGGCAGAGATTGAGCAGCAGCTCCGGCAGATGGCAGACCCCGATGGCATCATGGTGTTAGACGAGGGGCATCCCGACGACCTGCCGAGGCGCATCGAGGATGTGCTGACCCTGCTGTTAGGCGAAGAACCAGCGCAGCAGGTAATTGCCAGCCTGATCGGCGAGTCCACCGCCGACCGGCAGAAATTCCGCCGCTTCATGGAACGGGACTTCTTCAGCAAACACCATTTGAAGATGTATCGTAAGCGGCCGATAAACTGGTATCTTCGGGCAGCCGGGCGAACCACAGATCGCCCCTACGGTTTCTTTATTTTCCACGAACGCATCGACAGGGATACCCTGTATAAATTGCAGCGCAACTATATCGATCCCAAGCTGAACTGGATTGAGCAGCAGATTAAGGAACTGAATGTCCGCATGGGCAACAGCGAAGGACCGGAACAACGCCGCCTGGCGCGGGAAAGGGAAAAGTTAGAGGACCTGTATCAGGAAGTGAAAGAATTTGCCGGTAAGGTCAACCAGGTGCTGAATCTAAAAGACGAAACCGGCAAGACCGTGGGCTACGATCCGGACATCAACGATGGGGTGATCCTGAACATGGCGCCCTTGCACGAGCTGATTCCCTGGAAGGAGCCCGCCAAATACTGGAAAGAGCTGCAGGAGGGCCGC
>JAJRYW010000648.1 GCA_024275555.1 Calditrichota bacterium
GAAAAATATTACTTACCTCTTCTGACAATAGACAAACAATTATCATCTAAAGCAGAAGAAAAAGGCATAAAAATAATTAAGGTATAGCAATGAGAATTTATACGTATAGCGAAGCCAGGCAGAATCTGGCAAGCGTGCTGGAGAAGGCCCGGCAGGAAGGTGAAATCCTGATTAAACGAAAAGATGGTACTTTTTTTGTCGTTCGTCCGCTAAGCCGGGAAAAATCGCCCCTGGATATTCCCGGGATTGATCTAAACATGTCCGTGGATGAGATTGTCAGCGTAATCCGGGAAATACGCGAGCGATAACAGAATGTTAAGTATTCCGGGAACGTCAATTCCCGGAACATGAATAAGTTTCTTAGTTTTATCCTGCCTGCCACTCATTTCCCGTATTTGTGTAGCTCCGGTGAAAGAGGCAAGAGATTTCACCTCCTCAGACGAGGAGGGGACAGATTTGCCAATTCCGGCCGGCCGGAATTGGCAAATCAGGGGTGGTTAACGCTCCGTGTTTAAACTGGCGCACCGAGGATCATCCAACCACCTCTGCCTCATTCGCTGGACGCGTCATGAGGCTGTCTCCTCCTTGTTTAAGGAGGAGACATTTAGGGGACAATACTTAAATGTGTAGCCAGCTACATAAATTCAATGATCCTATTGAATCAAAATCATCTTTCTGGTACGGATTTCCGCCCCCATCTTCAATTGATAAAAATAAATACCGGAACCGACTTGCTCTCCTCTCACATTCCGTCCATCCCAGGCAACCTGGTGAACACCGGTTTGCTGATACTGGTGCACCAGGATGCGAATCAGCCGTCCGGTCAGGTCGTATATTTTCAAACTTACCTGTCCGGATGAGGGCAGACGGTATTCGATGGTGGTGGATGGATTAAACGGGTTCGGATAATTCGGGTATAGCTGTAAGTTGCTGGCAACCGGCGACGTCTGGCCGGTCGGAATACCGGTGGGAATGTTAAATTGATGTCCGTATAACCCGGTCCCGGTTCCCACTAACAGATCATCCCAATAAAGCACATTAATGCGGCTTCCCACCGGATATTGATAGGCGGGCGCCCAGGTACTGCTCCCGGCAGGGAGATAATAAATGTCCGAGTTGATGGCGATGTAAGGCGCCTCGCTGCCAGTGCTGTCATATCCGATGGTAATCGCAGAGACAGAACCCGCTCCCGGCAGCGATCCGTAAGGCAGCAATTCCCAATGAGTTGAATCCGCCGGCATTACGTATACCCGGGGTTCCTCGCTGCTGCCTTTTCTGCCGGCAGCATAAACATCTCCGTTGCTATTCATGGCCAGACTGTTGGCGCCAAAGTTAGTAATGAGCGTTCCCCCCGCTCCGATCATGTCATTCTCAAACGTGATCATTCCGCTGGAGTCCCGAATCACAGTTTTGACGCCATAGGAGGAAGTAGCGCCATCACTGACATATTCGCAGGCGACATACAGATAGGTATTGCCAATACGATCCGCGGCAAATGCCAGGTCTTTTACTTCGGTATTATAGGGGGTCGTATCCAGCCGAAGCCAGGACATGCCCCCATCCATACTGTAAAAAAGACCGCCGCTTACTCCCATAGAGGGAGAATTAACCCCAACAACGACCACATCAGGGTCTTGCGGGTGAATTTCAATTGCAGCAATGTAGCTCCAGAAATCAAAATGCCAGGCGGTATCTTCCACGGTGAAAACCCGCGTCCAGCTGACCCCGCCATCAGCGGTTTTGTATACCCGCACATTACCGGCATAAGCAGTATTCCCGCTGGCATCACTGGTATCCATGGCAATGGAATAGTAGGGAGAGCCGTCTCCATTGGGGAAGAAGATTTCCCAGTTTTCCGAAGCCGTTGCGTAATCCGTCACCCGGCGAATACCGGATTTGGAAGCCGTCCAGGCAATGGATTTGGCCCCATTCATGTCGAAATCGTTTACCTGCACCGCTTCTACTCCATCGTCTATCTCAAAAATATCCGCGCCATGATTATCAGACGCCCCGATTCCCTGATCGGTGCTCAGGAAAACCAGGGAGGGATCGTTGGGGTCAAAAGCGACCACCCCGTCATTGGGATGGGTCTCGAAAGAGCCCCAGGCAATGGGCTGCCAGGTGCCGCTTTCTCCCTTGTTATTGCTGACAGCGCTTCCAAAGTATACATAATAATCGCTGACAGTTCCGGCGCAGGCAATATTGGGCCCGGCTGTGCCGCCGATAGCGGTGCTTAAGGTGTCCCAGGAGAGGCCGTTGTTGTCCGTATACCCGATAAATTTAAAATGCTGCGGTTCCATCCCGTGCACAGCGCCGACAAACAACCGCCCGTCCGGCCCGATCCCGAAGGCCCGGTAATCGATTCCGCCGCCCAGGCCGCTGACGTCCAGGGCAAGGAACGACGTTGTCGAGCTTAAATTTTGAAAATCGGTGGAAGAGCAATAAATCACCGGCGGGTTGCCGCCTTGAAAGATAAAAAGGCTGTCGCTGGCAGGATTGACCATTATGGAATACATTCCGCCGGGCGCCCCGGATGTCACCGTCAGGGGGCTGTTAGTATCCTCGGAGAAGCTCCCGCTAAGGGAGTCAATAACGCCAAAGTGGAGGTTGAGACTGCCCATTTCATCCTTCAGATAAAACAGCCAACCCTGGTAACATGCCACCGCAAAAACGCCCCCGCTTTCCACCGTGGCAATACTGCCCGGGGTGATGTCCGCGCTATACAGATTGCCCATGCTGGTAAAGAAAACCCGTCCGGAGCCGCCGTCTACGGCAAAGTTAAAAATGCTGCTGCCAAATCCATCATTCCCATCTACGTCCGGAAGCGTTGTAAAAGAGTCGATATGCGCCGGAGTAACGGAATGATTCACATGGGTGTAGAACAGCGAGTTGGCGCTTTCCGTAGAGATATAGAGGCGGGTGGTTGCAGCATCGAGAGCGCCGGCATCGATCCAGTTGATTCTTCCCCCATACACCTCTTCAGCTTCCGGTGCGTTTAGCTGAGCAAAAGCAAATTGAAGCTGAAGCACAAACAATAAAAGAAATCCGTATCCAATCCGTTGGATCATATTACCTCCTTGTATATAAAGATCAAACAATTGAAGATTGGGTTTATCGTCGTCAGTTTCTTCAAAAGTTTAATACAATAGCCTATTTTTTCATCTCTGCCCTGCGGCGGCAGGTTTTTCCGAGACTCTCGCCTCGCCTGTGAGGCCGCACGATACCCTTCCCCCTCGTTCCAAGCTCCCGCTTGGAACGCACTTTTCACTTTAAGCTCCGCTTACATTGCCAAAACTAAACCAAGCCGAACAAAGAACGGCTATCGCAAAGCTGAGCTCTTTTTTAAAAACATCGTTCCAGGCAGGAGTCTGGAATGAGAGGAAACCTTGTCCACCGAATATTAAAATGGCCCGATCAATTTTTCAGAGATTATAAATTTGCCCCAAAGAGGCTCCTATGGAGCGGCTGCCGGAGAATCAACTATTTTCTCAAATCTCTTCACGCTTCAAAAAAATTGCTAATTGCTAAGCGCCAATGGCTAAAAGCCAACTTATTGACCCGTGAATTAGTAAGAAAATGAAATTGTTTGAGTGTGATGAACGAGTTTCCCGTGAAATTTCCCCACCCCAGCCCTCCCGGCTGGTCGGGAGGGAGGCCGGTTTCCCTCCCGACCAGCCGGGAGGGATTAAGAGGGGACATTACTATTGCATGAAGGCAACTACACAAATACATTGCATTTTTTCGGAAACTAATTCACGTCTCAATAAGCCGGAACCCGGAACGATTGAACCGGAAACCTGATTCGTGACAATAGTTACTTAAAAATCATCAAACTGGGAACGACGGCGTTGTGGAATGAGCAGGAAACTGACGCCGGCGCGTACTACCTGGTTATTTATGCTGATATCAAGATCATTCACATCCACTTCCTCCCACAGGTAGTCTGCAAAAAAGCGGGCGGTCATTTTCTTCGATTTTGCCAACTGAACGGTCAGCCCGGCGGTCGCCTGCCGAAACCGGGGCTCATAGGCGTCGACCAGCACTTTTTCTCCATAGCCGCCGCTCAGCAAGATTTTCCGGCCGACAGATATCGCGGCGTTGACCCGGAAGCCGGCTTGCAAACCGACCAGGGTAGAGTCTGCGGCGTGTCCCAGTTCCCCATAGTTGGTTTGTCCCAGCACCATCCGGCTTTGCCCGATTTCACCGACCCCATTGAAGAAGGCCGCGACCTTACCTGCCCGGACCCGGAATACCGGCCCGAGACGCGCGGCAAACCAGCGGTAGTTTTCCTCCAGTTTGCCGCTCTCATCAAAATCGAAGACGGTTAAGCCAACCAGCATGTTTTTACGCTGAATATTTCCATCGAGCAGGGCGATTTTCCAGCGCACCTGCGACGTATCGGCGTTGAAGCGATAACCGGCGGCTAAGTTGAGGGTCGTCAGATGGGACCAGGGCGATCCTCCTTTTCGTCCCAGGGGAGCAATGCGGGCAAAAGTTCCCATTACCTGGTGCTGCTCTTGCTGATCAAAATAATCATAACGGGTTTCCAAAACGATGGGACGGCGACCGCCCAACAGCAGCCCCAGTTGGGCCCGGGCCTGATCGACAACGCCAAAAACAATAACAATCAGGAAAATAACCATGAAGTAATTGATCCGGATAACGCCATGCGTTATTGTGCTGCTAAATTTCATACTCAATCCTTTTCCTTTGGGCAGTGGTAGTTTGACAATTAGCCTTTTTAAAACCTGCGATTTTCTTTTAATATAAAGCTGCCGGGAATAGTTCCCGCTAAGCAATACCACAGGGAGAATAGTTGCATGGATGTTGAGCAAAAGAAATTGGAAAAGCAAGCCTGGGAAATACTTTCTGTAGCCATCGAGGCGGTTCGGGCGGACCGGCTTATTGCTGAGCAGGTGCAACTCCGCCGCCAGATGTTCACTGCCGCGGGCCTCGAGATTGACTTGAAGGCCGTGGAAAGCCTTTGGGTGATTGGGGCCGGAAAAGCCAGCGCCCACATGGCCGAGGCGCTGGAGAATATCCTGGGCAAACGGATTTCCGGCGGCGTGGTAATTACCAAGGACGGACACCTGCGCCCCTGCAAGCGGGTGGAGATCTGCCAGGCGTCACATCCTATTATCGATGAGCGAGCCCTGGCCGCAACCGCTAAAATATTGCGCTTGTTAAAACAACGCCGCCAGAAGGAGGTGGTGATCTGCCTGATCAGCGGCGGGGGATCGGCGTTGCTGGAGTTGCCGGCGCGGGGCGTTCAGCTATCGGAACTGCAATGGCTATCCGGGCAATTGATGCAGCGCGGCGCGGATATTGCCGAGTTGAATACGGTTCGCAAACATTTTTCCCGGGTAAAAGGCGGGCAGTTGGCCCGGGAGATTCTTCCGGCAACGGGCCTCTGCCTGATGATCTCCGACGTGCCCGGCGACGATCCGGCACTGATTGCCTCGGGCCCCACCTCGCCGGACCCGTCCAGCTTTGCCGATACCGCGGCGGTCCTGGAAAAATACGGTCTTATCGATGTACTCCCGGCAGGTCTTCACAGGCGCTTGAAGGCCGGCCTGGAGGGCGCTGTTCCGGATACGCCGGATCGTTTTCCGCCCCGCTACGCCGGCCGGATGCACAACATCATCCTGGGAAATAATCGGCGTGCATTAGAGGCGGCAGTGGAGAAAGCCGTAGAATTGGGATTTGAAGCGCGAATTATTTGTGATTCGTTGGCAGGAGAAGCGCGCCGGGTCGGCCGGGAGTTGGCGGAGCTTCTGCAAAAGGAACTCCGCCGCCCCGATTCGAATCCCCGGCCGCGCTGCCTGATTTTCGGGGGAGAGACCACGGTGACGGTTGCCGGGCCGGGGAAGGGGGGACGCAACCAGGAACTGGCGCTGGCCGCGCTGCAATCGTTGATTGATGTGGAGCGGCCGTTTATCCTGGCTTCCTGCGGAACGGACGGCGCCGACGGCCCTACCGATGCCGCCGGGGCCTGGATCACCCCCGCCGTTTTAGAAAGCGTCCGCCACAGCGGAATCAATCCGGCGCCCTATCTGAAAAACAACGATAGCTATCATTTCTGGAAAGAGGCCGGCGGCCTGCTGCACACCGGCCCCACCGGAACCAATGTGATGGATATCGGCATGATTCTGATTCCCTGAATTTCGCCGGAACCCTTTAATGCCGATTGTATTTCGCAACGGCAAACGATATATTTGGTGCTTTACCCGCCGGGCGTCGCCGGGCAGGTACAATGTATGGATGAACTAATCATATATTGAAAACTTGACGCAGAGAAACACTGAAAAAGACAGAGGAACGCAGAAAATTGATTACAAACCGGAACTGTTGGGCTGTTAAGTCCACATATCATCCCCATATATGAAAGAGGGGGAAAAACTGAGTGGAAGGCGCCACAACCATCAATGGTTCAGGAAATATAAAAATATTCTCAGTGGAAATCTGCGTCAAATTTAAGTCGACTTGTGATTGGCGCTGCAAACTATTCAGGAAGAACCCGTGAAAAATTCCCGTTTCCCGATGATCATCACCCTTCTCGCTATTTTTATTCTCAGTTCCACCACGTTGTGGGGGCAGGACTATCTCTGGCCCACCGAGGCCAGCCGCTACATGACCAGCAGCTTTTGCGAGTTTCGCCCCCGGCATTACCACGCTGCCCTGGACATTAAAACCTGGCGGCGCAACGGCTACAAAATTTTTGCCGTTGCCGACGGCCATGTCTACCGGCTGCGGGTTTCCGCCAACGGGTACGGGAAGGCGGTCTATCTCAAATTGAACGACGGGAACTATGTTGTTTATGCCCACCTGGACGGCTTTTCGCCGGCGCTGGAAGAGTTTGCCGAGGCCGAGCGATTCCGACGCCGGGAAAATGTGCTGGATATTTTTTTAAAACCGGATCAGTTCCCGGTAAAACGGGGCCAGCACCTTGGCTACACCGGCGACACCGGCATCGGCGTGCCCCATCTGCATTTCGAAATCCGCAACCGCTACAATCAGCCGGTTAATCCGCTGCAATTTTATCCCGACACGATTCAGGATAAAATTGCGCCGCGCAGCAAGTTTTTAGCGGTGATTCCCCTAAGTGCGCGAACCCTGGTTAACTTTGCCCCCGATACGCTTATTGTGCGCCTGAAGGAGCAGCGCCGGGAGGTGCTGGCCAAACCGATTTACCTGACCGGGCCGGCCTACCTGGCCCTGCGCGGATACGACCTGGCCGACGGGAACGCCAATCGCTTCGATATCTACCGCGCCGAAATGTGGATCAATGATTCGCTGGTATACCGGGTGCGTTACGACCGTTTTAGTTACCAGGAAACCCGGCTGATCGAGCTGGACAAAAATTTTTCCCTGTGGCGCAAAGGAATGCGGTTTTTTCACAACTTTTATCGCCACCCTGCCAATAGCCTGCCTTTTTACGGCCAGACGCCCCGGGGGGCGGGACTCCTCTCTGCGGCCACGCTCCGGCCGGGACTAAATCAGGTGGTAATTAAGCAGTATGATTTCTTTGGCAATGAGAACCGGGTCCAGGTTCCGGTGTTTTACCATCCCATTATTCCCGTGTCGGTGGAATCGCTGCAAACAGATCCGGATTACCTCGTCCTGGAGTTAAAATCTCCCCGGCCATTGCAGGATGTGCGCCTGACCAGCCACGCACCCAATGGCCGGCTGCTGAAGCGAATTACCGATTTTCGGATCACGGAGGAGGAAAAGATTCGCAGTTCCTTCCATTATTATCTGGTCAGCATCCCCAACCGGGATTCCCGGGCGGTTTACCGGCTCCAGGCGGAGGATTCCCGGGGTTTGCCGATTTTGCCGGTCTACTTTGACGGAGCGGTAATCCGCACCGCCGGCAACGATTCGCCCCATTCCGACCGGTGGACGTTCTTTCCCAACAGCGCCCGGGTAGAGTATGCGCGGGCGGCCTACCCGGGGATGCACTATCGGCTTGGCCGCTCGCTTAACTACCGTTATCGGGCCGATGCCTGGATGCGTGTTTATTCTTATGAGAAAGAGCGGAACCGGCTACCGGGATTTGCCGGCAAACCGGTTTCTATTATTCCCGGGAGAACAAACCGGGTTGTCTCGGAAGACGGGCAATTGCGGCTTAACTTCCCGGCCAACGCCGTGTATGATACCATTCATGTAACCGTTACTGCGGCGGCGCCCTATCCGGCGCTTCCCGCTCCCTACCGCTACCTCAGCCCGCTGTATGATGTGCAGCCCTTTGACCAGCCGCTCAACTATGGCGCCATGCTCGCCTACCGGATTCCCGATTCGCTCCGGGAGCAGCCCGGGCTGGGCCTCTATTATTGGGATCTTAGAAAAGGATGGCTATACCTGCCCACGGATTACCAGGCCGAAAACCGGGTCTTCAGCGCCCGGGTGACCAGCCTGGAGAAATTCACGGTGATCCAGGATACCCTCCCGCCGACGATTACACCGGTAAATCTGTCCGCCTTTTCCACGGGCAGGCAAACACCGAAATGGCTCCGCTTTACTATTCGGGATGAAATGGCCGGGATTTACAAGGAAACCCAGATCGAAGTGTTTTTGGACGACCGATGGATGATCTTCGAATATGATCCGGAAGAGCGCCGGATTTCCATCCCCGGTAAATACATTTCGCCCGGAGAGCATACGGTTCGTATCCGGGCGCGGGACAACGCCGGAAATCAAACCGTCTCGGTCTTTACCGTGCGGCGGCGATAGCTGGGATTGGGCATGATCGGGCCCTGTTGAGAGCCCGATCTTTTTCAGATGAATGGGAATGTTCCGGTTAACATACCTTTTGAAAGGCCGGCAGACGCGCTCTATTTCTTGCCTTCAGCCAGTCCCATTTTTGCTTTAAGCGCCGCGAGGGAATCGGAGGCGGATACCGAAGACGTATCGGCCAGGACGCGGTCAATCTCGTCATCGGTCGAGGTTGCTTCGCTGGCAATATCGCCATACGCCTCGGCTAACGATTCCTCTTCATTCACCTTGTCTTTCATTTTTTCCAGCATGGCGACCGTGGAAGACGAATCCACCTGCGACAACTGCTTGTTGATTTTCTTCATCGACTCGGCGGTGCGGGCCCTTGCTTTGAGGGTAATCAGCTCATTCTCGTATTTGCTGATGGTTTGCTTGAGCTTGTTCACTTTTACTTGCAGTTGGTCGGCCATTTTTTGCTGCTGCTCATAATTGGAAGCAAACTCTGCGGCGCGTTTGGCGGCTTCTTCCTTGCGGCCCAGCGCCTCGGCTGCTAAGCGGTCCGCTTCGGCGGGGTCCAGCGCACCCTGTTGGGCTTTTTGCAAAAGCAGCATCGCTTTGCGCTCATAATCGGCGGCAAGCTTACGCTGGTCTTCGGCGTCTTTGCGCATCCGGATGGCCACTGCTTTCACCTCGGCCAGGCTCCTCATCGCGCCGGACAGGTCCTTTTTTAAGTCGCGGATACCTTGCTCGGTCAACTTAATCGGGTCTTCTAATTTGTCGACCACGGAATGGGTTTCCGCCTGGGCGACTTTGAAAATTCTCTGAAAAATACCCATGTTATGCTCCTTTCGTTAATGTTCACTTTTTGACGTATTGAAGTAATTCCGAACCGTATTCCCCCAGGGCCAGGGAAAGCGCCTGGATCGAACCTTCCAGTTCATTTTTATCCAGATTTTCCAATTGGAGGGTGTCGCGGAACAGCACCGTATCGGTTTCCTCATTCAGTGCAAATGCCCCATGCACCAGGTGGCGATTCATCTGCAGAAGACGCTTGAAGAGATCGCCGGGATCGGACGGTACCGGCATGATCGCTTGCTCTAAAATGACAATGGGTTCCTCGCAGTCGATGATTAAATTCTGAATCCCGTTCTCCGGGTCTTCCACCACCACCAACTCCTCTTGCTCATTCTCCTGAACAATTTTCAGGTCAAGATCCAGTAAATACTCTTTGACTAATTCAAATTTACTCGACATAATGGTTCCTCCGTTTCGATTTTACGTTGGTTGTTTTCATGGATTTGATTTTCCTTGTAAATAGGCCTCCACTTCCCGGTAGGCCCGGTTCAGTTGCTGCACCAGTTCGTTGGCAATCTGTTGCTTTTCCGGATCGGCGCCGTGCAGATCGGGATGATATTGCTGCAGCAGGCGTTTCCAGGAGCGGCGCACCGTTTCCAGGTCGGCGCCATAAGGCGTTTCCAGGTTGGCGTAGTATTCGGCTATTTGGGGATTGATTGCTTTGCTGCCCTCCCTATATTCTCTCTTTGCCTCTCCCTGATCATACGGGCGCCCCCCGGCCGGAGTTTCCGACGCGGCGGTTTTCGGATCAGGAAAACGGCTGCGTACATTCGAGCGGATGATGCGATGGATTCGGTTTAAAAGCGACATCGGTACCACTTTTCCTGTTTCAATAAACCTGTTCTGTTTCTCATTTTGATTTTAGCCGCAAAGATGTTGCGACGCTCTTTTTTATTACTTTGCGCCCCCGGCGGCTTTGCGGCAATCTTTACCAAAAAGACTCACTCTATTTCAGTTTGGGGCGTTCTTTAGCGATCACCACCAACTGATCGCCCGGCTGCAAGGTGTACTCGCCGGAGGGGTTGGAGATCATCTCTTCGCTATCCTTTTTGTAGACCGCCAGCACGGTGCTGTTGTGATGACGCTTCATCTCGGTAAATACGTCAATAAACTGTTTACCCATGAAATCATTCGGCGTGGAAATCCGGAACAATTCGTTTCCATAGCGGGAGCTGAGCAGTTCCGAGAGCACTTTGGAGATTCCATGATCCAGCGCTGCCCGGGAAATTAAGCGGCTGCTGAACTCTGCCCCGACGATGATCTCATTGGCGTGGGCCCGCTCACAGTGGGGCACATTTCGCTCATCCACTAATTCAACAATCGAGTAAACCTCCGGTTTCAGGCTTTCTACCGTCAGCGTTGCCAGCACCACCTGGGCGTCGCGGGCATTGGCCTCCAGGTTGTCGTCGCCCAGGATAATCACCGTATCGGCGGCCTCCAGATTTGCCTTTCCGAGATTCTCTTCGTTTACTTCCCCTTGAATATAAAAGAGCCGGTCGTCATCAACCGGTTTGGCGGGCAGCTTGGCGATCAGCACAATCGGGAGCATGGCCGTGCGCCGGTCGGCGCGGAGTTCACTCAAAATCTCCTGGGCGCGATGGTTCCACTGGCAAAGAATCAGGTGGCCTTTCAAGTCGACAGTATTCATTCCCCGGTCTTCCTTTAATTTTCGTTCCACTAAAAAGCTGGCAATCGTGGCGGTAAACATCCCCAAAATACCAATGCCAAAAACCATGATGATGATGCCGATCAGCCGTCCCGGAATGCTGATCGGGGTAATATCTCCGTAGCCGACCGTGGTCAGGGTAACGATGCTCCACCACAAGGCGTTTCCCCAGGTGATATTCTTTTCAAAATACACCAGTCCCACCGTGCTTAAGACCATCAGCACCATGATAATCAGCAGCAGCCGGTGTAGATTTTCCCGCTGCAGAAACCGGAATAGTCGCACTACCACATTTATTCGACGCGGATCTTTTTTCATAAGTATTTAATTACTCATATCACGCAATTTGCCGTAGAGACGCAGAGGTCGCAGAGATTTTTAAAAAGAGAGTTAAAAAACTTGAATTAAGTAATTGCACTTAAATAAACGACAATTCGTATTTGCTGGCTTCGACAAGCTCAGCCAGCAGTCCCAGCCAGGAGGCTGAGCTTGTCGAAGCCGGTAGTGCCTGAAAAAGTGTCGTTTATTCAATACCATTTACTTACATTTAACAATTTAAAGGCAATAAAAATATTTAGTTATACAGAGCTTTATATTTAATTGTTTCTCGGAGTTCTCTGTGACTCAACAGCAAAAAACCGGTAAGCGCGTAACATCAGTTAATTATTCGTTCCGGTTCATACTCGTGTTTCGGATTTCGACAGAACAAATCGACAATCCCTCCCGCCCGGGAGTCGATAGAGACCCCGAAAGGGGCTAATACAAATCCCAACTGCCGTTTTTATAATAGCGGTACAGCGCTAAGTTTAATTGATTGTTGATTTTTATGGGCTCCCGGCTGGTTAACTCTCCTTTGCCAAAGTAGAGCATGGCCTTCATCGCATCTTGATTGATAAAGCGGGTTTCCAGGCCGTCAAAATTGTAGCTGAGCAGTTTCTGGCGAATGGCCTCCGTGGAAATATCCCGGGCGTTCAGTCCCAGCACCCATCCCCACTCGCCCAGGGTGGGAATATTATTGTGGTAGGGAATGGCCGAAAATCCGGCCGCTTCCATGGTTTTCCAGATTGATAAAAAAGCTTGTCGGGAGAAAAAGGGGCTGGCGGCCTGGGTAACAACGGCGCCGCCCCGGGCCAGGTGTTGCCGGGTTAGCTGATAAAACTCCCGGGTGTACAGCCGGGCTAATTCAATGGTTTTCGGGTCCGGCAGATCGATGATGATGGCGTCAAAAATGCGCGGATCCTCTTTTAAAAACGTATAAGCATCCCGGTTGATGATTTCCACCCGGGGGTCTTTAAGCGATTCCCGGTTGATTTTAAGAAAAAGCGGATGGGTCTGTCCCAGCCGGGTCATAGCCGGGTCTAAATCGACCAGCACCACCTCTTTTACATCGGGATATTTCAGGATCTCCCGAACCGCCAGGCCGTCTCCGCCGCCCAGCACCAGCACCCGTTCCCGCGCCCCGCTGATTTGCATGGCCGGGTGCACCAGCGGCTCGTGATAGCGCTCTTCATCATAACTGCTGAACTGCTCGTTGCCGTTCAAATACAGCCAGAAATGCTCTTTCCATTGGGTCAGCACAATACGCTGGTAGGCGGTTTGCTCCTGGTAGATCACCTTGTCGACATATTTCTGCTGTTCGCCGTATAGAACAATCGGTTTGGCCAGCAGGAGCAGCGCTGCCAGGAAAATCGGCACCAGCGTAAACCCGACGCTCAGCTTCCGGAGGTGCACCAGCAGCCGCCGGTGTCGGAAAAACAGCGCCGCCGCCACCAGGAAATTAACGCTCCCCAGCAAAATCGGCGTGTAAGTAAGACCCAGGTAGGGAAGCGCCACAAAAGCAAACAAGATCCCCCCTAACAGCGCCCCGTAATAATCTTTCTCCATCACCGAACTGATGTTGACATGCAGATCTTCGAAGTAGTCATTCAGCCGGGTGGCCAGGGGGATTTCCAGGCCGATCAAGAACCCGATGCTGAAGGATACGGTATAGATGTAGGGGGCAATCCAGTCTACATAGGCGGAGAGAAAATAAGTCGATGTTGCGCTGACGGCGCAGAGCACCGAAAGCAGCAGTTCCACGGTAACGAAGGCGTCTAAAAGCCCCCTCCGGATATATTTGCTGAAGCGGCTGCCCAGCCCCATAGCAAAAAGCATGATCGACATGGTCAGGGTCCATTGCAGCACCGAATTGCCCAACAGGTAGCTGGCCAGGGTCGACATGACATACTCCGCGACGATCCCGGCCAGACCGGTGGCAAATATGCAGGCTTTCAGGAGCCGGTTTCCGGCCATCTTCCGGCCGGTGTTCCAGGCGTGGTCATCCACCTGGCCTTGCGGTGTGCTCAAGGCGCCGTCTTTCATCCGGGTTTCCTGTTTCGTTTCACTCTGCAAGAAGCCGTGATCAACAAAACCTCCATCACACCACCCAGCCCAGCAGGAAGGAAGCGCCCACGTAGGCCAGGGCTTCAATCACTCCCGCGCCCACGTTTGGCTTTTCCTGGTTGACCAGTTCGTCGGTCAGCCGCTCGCCGGGCAAAAGCAATTTATCGGTAGCGATGCGCAGGATGGGCAGCATCACCAGGCCGAAGATAACGAAACCGAAAAAGACACTCAGGTTGGTCTGCCAATCGATAAAATCCCCGCTGGCGCCGATCCGGATAACGTTTCCGATGGCAATCAGCGCCCCGGCAAAGGCAACCCCCACGGCAACGTTGTCTTTCTCGATCTCGGCATGAATATCAAAGGGGGTCATTTTGTTGTAAACAATGCCGGCTATGATCAGAACGGCCTGGCCTAAAATCCAGAAGGTTGCCGCGGTCAGCAGATCCCCGCCTTCTCCGGACATGGCCCCGTAAATCACCAGCCCCACGGCAATGTGATTGGCCGCCTCGATTATTCCGGTGCCGGTGTTCTGGTCATCGATTATCTCTTTGGTGTTGTCAAACCGGGAGAGAATCACGCGGTCGTTCAAAAAAATGGAAAAATTGAGCAGGATGATCGAGGCGATACCGTAGTAGAAAATATCGATCAAATCTTCCAGCCAGCCGGCGGATTCTCCGGAGAGCACCCCGCCCAGGGCGATGATCAGCCCCAGGTAGTAGCCGCCGATAGCCAGGGCGACGGCCAGGTTGTCCTTCTCTACCAGTTCTTCCCGGAGCACAAAGCGCGGGTGCAGCTTATCGTATACAAATTTGCCGATCAGGAACAGCAGAAACACCGATACCAGGTAAATTATTCCGGTGATAATTTCGTCTAAGGTCATTGCTCCTCCAAAACTTGATGTTCGCTATAGTTGAAGTTTAAAGGGACCGCTATTTGCCAAAACCGCCGCTGCGTTGCCGGGCGCCGCTCATTCGGCTGCGCCGGGTGCGCTGTTTCAGCTTTTCCCGGAAGGATTGCTTGCGCAGCCTCTCTTTGGCCAGGCGACGCTCAAAAAAGGATTTATTGGTCTGCTTTGTGGCCGAGCCGTAAGTGCCGTATTGTTTGTTGCGGCCGAAAAAAGGTCGCCTTTCCGAGCGATATCGCCGATAATCGTTCCAGTCGGAACGGTAGACGGGGCGGTTGAACATTCCGAAGAGCTGGCTCATCAGGGCGTATTTGCCGTAAAACTCCCAAAACGAGTTGCCGCGCGAGTCATTTTGCCAGCGACCGTATTGAGGATTTCCGACATACTGGTAGCCGGGAGGATATTGTACATCGGCAATTTTTCCATCGGGGGTTTTAGAGACCAGCACCATGCCTAAAAACGGTTCGTACTTGCGATATTCTTTCTCCGACACTTTTAGCCAATCGGTAATATCGCTGATGTAAACCAGGCTGTCGCCCTCTTTCTGAGCGTAAACAGTCTTATAGCGATGGTAGTAGTTGCTAAAAAAATTTCCTTCTTCTTTCATGTCTTCCAAAATGATGGAGAATTCCGGGTATTGGCTTAATTCCTGTTTGAGCCGTTCCACGGGAGAGGAACTGCCGCAGCCGGCCAGGGCCAGAAACAGGCCCACAAGTAATCCTGAAAAAAGTAATTTCTTCACCATTGATCCCTCACATTAATGGTTGCGTTCCGATTTAGGCGAGATTTGATTTGCTTCCGGGAAGGATATTGCTGAATTGATACTCTTCTACGTAAATACCTTCCGAGGCCTCGAATTCGTCTTCATCCCACTGCTCGATGGTCACAAAGGATTCGTCATCTTCATCAACAAAGGTCCAACTGATAAGCCCGACCCCTTCCCCTTTGCCGTCCTGGTAAAAATGAACCGGCCCGGATTCATCCAGGTAATAGGTTTTACCCTTCACCACAATTTGGTTCGGCGGGTCCTCATTTTCTTTGATATACCGGGTGATATTTCCTTCGATGGCGCCAATGGGGATTTTTTTGCTGAGCGTCCACTCCACCTCGTCATCCTCGCTGCGCTCCAGGTAGCATTTCTCCCGCCCGGAGGTCAGTTCCCATTCTTCGCCCCAATATCCCTCGCCGTAATCATAGCGGTTGTACCCGGTAACTTCCCAGGTCTTCATGTCATAATCGACATAGTAGCCGACCTTTAGCTTGGCCAGTGTCAGATCGTGGAGCGGATCAAAATCATCCTCTTCCCGGCGGCCCTTAAATTTATCAAACAAGCCCATTAACGTGTCTCCCGGATTATAAGTTGCCGTACAATGTTGAAGGTGAATCCCGCATAAATATAGAAGCCTGGACAACCGGAATCAAGACAATGCTAAGGCTTCCGGCCTTTCTGCTTTTTCTTAAGTTTCTGCAATGCTTCCTGAACCGCTTTTTCCCGCAGTTCCGTTTCCAGCTTTTTCTCCGGATCGGGCTGGGATTGGGAGAGGGATTCCAGGGCCTCGGCTTCCGCTTCCATCTCCAGTACTTTTTCCTGGTAGCGTTCCAGGTCGGTCAGATGCTCTTCGGCGCGGGCAAAGACCTGCTCGGCCCCTTCTGTGGATGGGTGTAAATGTTGCTGGACGGTTAATTTTGCCCGGGCCAAATGTTTACGGCGGATGATCTCTTCCTTTTTGCGCCGGGCGGTTTGCACCTGATCTTCCAGGCTGGCTAAGCTTTCTTTCATTTGCTCGGTCAGTTTGATAGCTTCCCGGTGCTCATCCTGCAACCGCCCGCAGCGGGTTTCCTGATCAAGTTTCTTTGCCAACAGATCCCGCGCCAGCGTTTCATTCCCGTGTTCCAGCGCCTGGCCGGCCTGCTTTTCCAACTCCTCCTGGCGGCGTTGGCAGAGTTCTATCTTTTTCTCCAACAACTTCTGCTGACTCACCGCTTTGTGGGTTTCCCGGCGGAGTTCGATGATGCTCTCCTCCATATCCCGGATGATCTGGCGCACCATTACTTCCGGGTCTTCCGCTTTGTCCAGAAGCTGGTGCACATTGGCTGTGACGAGTTTCGATACGCGTTGTATGATTGTCATGACGACCTCCTGATCGATGTGATCGGGTTAAATGATTTGTTCGACGGTTACACCGTTCTCTCCGAAGTAAATCAACACCCCGGATGACAACGATTGATAATGGACAAATTCGCGGAGAACCGCTCGCGCATGTTCCGAAATGGAGCCGCTGCCGGCGAATACGGCCAATCCCTCATAGCACTTAAGATATTCGGGATGAACTTCCCGGCGCAGTTGCTCCGGCAGGTTGCCCGGAAGATAGGCGTGTTCAAAACGCACCGGTTTATTCTTCAGCTCTTTTTGCAGTTCCCGGAAATATTGCGCAGCAGAGGCCCTGCCGCCTAACCGATCAAAAACATGGTGCGCAGCCCGGGCGGTTAATAGCGTCTCTGCGATGATGATTTGATGCGCTTGTTCGGATTGCTGTGCGTGTTGAATCATTCGTTTTCTGCACTCCTCCTGTTAATGATCTCACACACTATCATTGGCAAAGACGGCGCCAATGTTAAAAACTATATTTTATGAGGTTTTTTGCCGGGCTTGTTGGTGTTTTACGCCAGGAGGAGGTGATTTACACCATGAATTCATCCAGCCGGTATTTTTTGTAGTAGTGCCGGAACTGATCGTAACTCATCCCCAGTTTCTGCGCTGCGGCGCGTTGATTCCCCTGGCAATCTTTGAGAGCGGTTAGCAGCAGGTTCTTTTCATACGCTTTAACGCGTTCATAAAAATTGCCCCGAATCGGGTCGACCGAGGTGATCTCTATGGGAAGCTCGGAAGCGTGGATTACACCGTCTTCATCGGAAATATAGAGCCGCTCGATGACGTTTTTCAGTTGACGGATGTTGCCCGGCCAGTGGTAAGCGGTTAATTCTTTGATGGCGCTGGAGGTGAATTGTTTGGGCTCCAGGTTGGGGATTTCCCGGTGCAGTTGCCGGATAAAAAACTCGATTAAAGCGGGGATGTCTTCCCGGCGTTTGCGCAGCGGCGGGATGGTCAGTTCCGCGAATGAGAGCCGGTCGTACAGGTCCGGCAGAAACTCGCCCTGGCGCATCATTTATTCCAGGTCGGCGTTGGTGGCGGCAATAATCCGCACATTTACTTCGATGGTGCGCACCCCTCCCAGCCGCTCGAACTTTTGATACTCGATGACCCGCAGCAATTTTTCCTGCACGGAACGACTCATATTGGCCACCTCATCCAGAAAAAGGGCGCCGTTGTGGGCCAGTTCCAGCTTGCCCGGCTGGGCGTCTACAGCCCCGGTGTAAGCGCCTTTTTCCCGGCCAAACATTTCGGCGACAAAGAGGTCCTCCTGGAAGGCGGCGCAGTTTACCACCACATAAGTGTCCTTCGGCAAGCCGCTCTCCTGGTGGATGTAGCGGGCCAGCAGTTCTTTGCCGGTGCCGCGCTCCCCGCGAATTAAAATGGGGCGGGGAATCTTGGCCAAAAGCCGGGCCTCTTCCAGCAACTTCCGGAAGGCCGGGCTCTGCCCGATCCCGGCGCTGATCGGAGAGGTCTCGGTAGCTGAAGCACTCATAAATTCTCGCTGATTTTGTTTTCTGGTTATGGACTCACATCTATAAACTGCCGGTCTTTTTATCGCAACCAACGCACTAAAGTTGCCGGGCGGTTTCTTATTAGACCTTATTACCTTTTAAAGAACTGTAATTATTAACCTTAAAAAACCACTGTCATTTCGAACTCCAGGGGCGGAGAGAGAAATCTGTGCGTATTCGACAGTAAATTTGCTGAAACAATTGTAAATTAAAGATAAAGTTTTGAGTGTTAACAGATTTCTCTCTTCGTTCGTGGCAACGCCATCCCGCGCCAATGCCAACGGCGCCAC